>NZ_LUPI01000102.1:0-19183 GCF_001627265.1 Nocardioides sp. REDSEA-S30_B4
CGGTCGTCGAGCTCGGGCACACGGCCCACCGCCCACCACCGGCCGCCGTGGGCTCGCAGGCAGGTGACGACGTCGATGTCGTGGTGAGTGAAGGCGCCCGCCAGCATCCGCAGCACGTCGCCGGTCCACGACGCGTGCGGGTGGAAGCCGAGCAGCACGACCCGACGGACGCCGTGCCGCAGCGCCGGCTCGACCAGGGACTCGATCATCGGCATGACCTCCTCGACGAGCGTCGGCATCTCGATGCGCGCGTGGAAGCAGCGAGGGGCACCGAAGGTCAGCATCACCACCGACTCCTCGGGGGTGAAGCCGAGCACCAGTGGCACGGTGGCGAGCAGGTCCTCGGGGGTGCGGGCGACGTAGGGGTCGGGCCGGTGGTCGGGCCGGTCGTCGGGCCGGTCGTCGGGCCGGTCGTCGGGCCGGTCGTGGGGCTGGTCGTGGGGCTGGTCGTCTGCCTGGGCGCGATGGGGTTCCATGCCCGCAGGCTGCTCGGATGCGGGCACGCGTGGGGCCCCGCGAGCGCCGGGTGTGGACGAGAGGCGCCGGAGGGGGCCCTGTGGACGCCTCGCGGGTAGCGTGCGCCGCGTGCGCGGCGAGCCCTCGGTCCTCCACCTGGACCTGGACGCGTTCTTCGCCGCCGTCGAGCAGCGCGACAAGCCCTCGCTGCGCGGCCGGCCGGTCGTGGTGGGCGGCACCGGGGGGCGCGGCGTGGGGTCGACGGCGTCGTACGAGGCCCGCCGCTACGGGGTGCGGTCGGCGATGTCGACCCGCGAGGCCCGCGCCCGCTGCCCGCACGCGGCCTTCCTGGGCGGCCGGTTCCACGCCTATCGCGAGGCGAGCCGGGCGGTGATGGCGGTGCTCCGCGAGGCGTCACCACTGGTGGAGCCGCTCTCCCTCGACGAGGCCTTCGTCGACCTCGCCGCCTCCGAGGACCCAGCACTGGCCTCGCTGGAGGTGACCGCGGTGACGGAGTACGCCGAGCTGCTGCGTGCCCGCGTCGCCGAGGCCACCGATGGGCTGACCTGCTCGGTCGGGGTCGCGACGAGCAAGTTCATGGCCAAGGTGGCCAGCGACCTCGACAAGCCCGACGGCCTGGTGGTGGTCTCCCCCGGCACCGAGCGCGAGCTGCTGCGCCCGATGAGCGTCACCGTCATCCCCGGCGTCGGCCCTGCGACCGCCGAGCGGCTGCGGCGGGTGGGGGTCCAGACCGTCGCCCAGCTCGAGGAGATCAGCGAGGAGGAGCTGGTGCGACTGGTCGGCACCGCCCACGGCACCTCGCTGTTCCACCTCGCGCGCGCCCAGGACGACCGCCCGGTCGTGGCCGAGCGCGAGGCGAAGTCGGTCAGCGTCGAGGGAACCTACGACTCCGACCTCTCCGACCTGCGGCTGATGGAGCACCTGCTGGTGCGCCAGTCGGCCGAGGTGGCGACCCGTCTGGGCAAGGCCGGGCTGTCGGGGCGCACGATCAGCATCAAGGTGCGTCTGCACGACTTCACCACCACCAGCCGGTCCTCCACCCTGCCCTCCCCGACCGACGACCCCGCCGTCATCGCGCGGGTCGTCCGCGCCCTGCTCGCCGAGCTGGCGGCCGGGGTCGACACCGGGCCCGCACTGCGAGCCGGGGTGCGCCTGCTCGGTGTCGGGGTCTCCGGGCTCGCCGACTGGGTCCAGGACGACCTCTTCGCCGGGCTCGCGGAGGACGACCCGACCGAGGAGGACGCCGCGGCCGATGCCGCGCCGCTCCCCGAGCCGCCGCGGGCGCGGGCCACCGGGTGGTCACCGGGTGCCGACGTGGTCCACGACGAGCACGGTCGCGGCTGGGTGTGGGGCTCGGGGCGCGGCGTGGTGACCGTCCGGTTCGAGACGCGCGAGAGCCCGGCCGGACCGGTCCGCTCCTTCTCCGTCGACGACCCGGCGCTGCACCGCTGGCAGCCCGTGACCGAGGACGACGAGGCCGACGAGGGCGTCAGCGAGTCCGGGTGAACCGCACCGGGTCGCCCGGCCGCAGCTGCGCGCAGCGCCAGAGGTCGGCGGACTCGACGACGGCGACCACCGGGTAGCCGCCGGTCGTCGGGTGGTCGGCGAGGAACACCACCGGCCGCCCATCCGGGGGCAGCTGCACGGCGCCCAGCACGACACCCTCCGAGGCCAGCTCGTCGGTGCGCGCACGGGGCAGCGGGTCCCCCACCAGGCGCAGCCCCACCCGGTCGGAGTCCGGGGCGCACGACCACGCACCACGCACGAGCAGGTCGACCGCGTCGCCGTCGCACCAGTCCGCCCTCGGTCCCCGGTGCAGCCGCAGCGGGCCGCCGGTCGGCGGTGCCGGGACCTCGACCGCGGCCGGCTCCCCAGCGGGTACGCCGACGGGCAGCCGGTCCCCGGTCCGCACGGGGGCCGGGCCGAGACCGGAGAGGGTGTCCGTGGAGCGCGAGCCGAGCACCGGGTCGACCACCAGGCCACCGGAGACGGCGAGGTAGCTGCGAGCCCCGCCCAGCGGCGTACCGAGGGTGAGGGGGGTGTGGGCCGGCAGCCGGACGGCACGACCGGTGGGCACCGCGCGGTCGCCGACACGCGCCGGCAGCATGGCCCCGGTCACCGCGACCCAGCGGTCCTCGTCGAGGCGGACGCCGAGCCCGCCCAGCAGTACCTCGAGGCCCGCTGCGTCGGGGCCGTTGCCCACCAGCCGCTGCGCGAGGGCGTGCGCCGGCGCGTCCAGCGCGCCCGACCGGGGGACGCCGAGGTGGGCGTGCCCGGGGCGGCCGCGGTCCTGGACCGTCACCAGCGCCCCGGTCGCGAGCACCTCGAGGGAGGCGGTCACGGACGGACCTCGCGGAAGGCGACCCGGGTGCCCGGCGCCAGCAGGGCGGGAGGCGTGCGGCGCGTGTCCCATAAGGCCACGTCGGTGCGGCCGAGCAGCCGCCACCCGCCGGGCGAGGCCGTCGGGTAGACCGCCGACCAGGTGCCGGCGAGTGCCACCGAGCCGGCCGGGACGCGCGGGCGCGGGGACTCCAGGCGCGGCACCGACCACTCATCGGGCACACCGGAGAGGTAGGCGAACCCGGGGGCGAACCCGCAGAACGCGCTGACCAGCTCCAGGGACGTGTGCCGCTCCACGACCTCGCGCACGGTGCACCCCCACACGTCCGCGACGGCCGCGAGGTCGGCACCGTCGTAGACCACAGGCACCTCCACCAGCGGTCCGTGGTCCGGGTCGGCGGTCGGGTCCCACCGCTCCACCGCTCCCGCGACGGCGGACGGCTCGGCGCCGTCGACCAGCACGGTGCACGCCCCGGGCACCACGTCGGTCGCGTCGACCTCCTCCCGCAGGTGCTCGGCCAGGGAGAGCGCCGCGGCGGCGTCGGCCACCTCCAGCAGCAGCGCGGACGGCCCACTCGCCACCATCCGGTACGCCGCTGGGCCGGTCACCCCAGCCCCTGCAGCGTCCACCCGGCCGCGACGAGCGCGCGGCGCACCTCCCGGGCGTGCTCCACCGCGCCGGGGTGATCACCGTGGACGCAGACCGAGTCCACGGTGCCGGCGAGCCCCACGGCGCGCTCGGCGATCACCGCACCGTCGGTCAGCACCGCGCCCGGACGGTCACGCGGCAGCAGGCGGCCGTCGTCGGCGTACCCGCGATCGGGGAAGCCCTCGTGCCACACCCGCCGGCCGCGCTCGGCGGCGAGCTCGAGCAGTCGCCCGGGCATCCCGAGCACCGGGAGGTCGCGGGAGCCCTCGAGCACCGCGAGCGCCTGATCCTCGTCGTCCATGGTCCGGTGGTAGAGCGCGCCGTGCGGCTTCACGTAGCGCACCAGCGTGCCCTCCTCCCCCGCGATCACCGAGAGGGTGCCGACCTGGTCGGCGACCTGCTCGCGCAGCACGGCCCGGCGCACGTCGAGCGCGACGCGGCCGAAGTTCGCACGGTCGGCGTAGGAGACCTGGGCACCCACGACGACGCTTCGAGCCGCCGCCTCGGCGCACACCGCACGCATGATCGCAGGGGTGCCCGCGTGGTAGCCGCACGCGACGTTGGCGCTGGTGACCACCGCCAGCAGGGCGGCGTCGTCGGTGACCTCCTCCCCGAGGTCGGCGTTGAGGTCCACGTGGCGCACGACCCCGAACCTAGTGCCCGGGCTCGGCCCCCGCGCGGGAGGCGTGCACCGCGCGTCTAGTGTCGCCGCATGTCCACGCCGACCCAGCCGTCGACCCAGCCCGCGCAGCCCCCGGTCGCCCCGCGCCGTCCCACGAGCCGGGAGATCCACGGCCGCACCCGCACCGACGACTTCGAGTGGCTGCGGGAGAAGGAGTCGCCGGAGGTGCTCGCGCACCTCGAGGCCGAGAACGCGTGGACCCAGGCGCGGACCGCCCACCTGGCCGACCTGCGCGCGACTATCTTCGAGGAGATCCGCACGCGCACCCGCGAGACCGACCTGTCGGTGCCGACCCGCAACCGCGGGCACTGGTACTACGGGCGCTCCTTCGCGGGCAAGGAGTACGGCGCCACCTGCCGCGTCCCCGTGGCCGACCCGGACGACTGGACCCCGCCGCGCCCGGCCGAGGACTGCGCCCCCGACCAACCGGCGCTGCCCGGCGAGGAGGTGCTGCTCGACCTCGACGCCCTGGCCGAGGGCCACGACTTCTTCTCCCTCGGCGGCGCGGCCGTCTCCCCCGACGGCACCCTGCTGGCCTACGCGACCGACGTCGTCGGCGACGAGCGCTACACGGTGCGGGTCAAGGACCTGCGCACCGGCGACCTGCTGCCCGACGTCGTGGAGGGCGTGATCGGCGGAGCGACCTGGGACCGCGCCGGGGAGCACCTCTACTACGTGACCGTCGACGAGTCCTGGCGCGCCGACAAGGTCTGGCGGCACGCGCTCGGCACCGACCAGGACGCCGACGAGCTGGTCCACCACGAGACCGACGGCCGCTTCTTCACCAGCGTCGGCCGCACCCGGTCGGACCGCTTCATGGTCGTCGCGTCGGGGTCGAAGACGACCACCGAGTACCGCCTGCTCGACGCCGACGACCCCGACCGCGGGTGGTGGGTCTTCGCCGAGCGCGAGGAGGGCGTGGAGTACTCCCTCGACCACGGCGTGCTGGGCGGGCAGGACGCCCTGCTGGTGCTGCACAACGCGACGGGCCCGGACTTCGAGCTCGGCGTCGCGCCGTGCGCACCGACCCCGCGCGCTCAGTGGCGACCGCTGATCGGCCACGACACCGCCGTACGTCTGGAGGACGTGGACGCGTTCGCGACCCACCTGGTGGTGCACCAGCGCAGCGAGGGGCTCACCCAGCTGCGCATCCTCGAGCTCGGTGGCAGCCAGGACGCGCCGGTCACCGACGACTACCTCGTCTCCTTCGACGAGGAGGTCTACACCGTCGGCGCCTCCGGCAACCCCGGCTTCCACCAGCCCACCGTCCGGCTGGGCTACACGACGATGGCCATCCCCTCGAGCATCTACGACTACGACGTGCGCGACCGCTCGCTCACGCTGCTGCGCCGCGCGCCGGTGCTCGGTGGCTACGACCCGGCCGACTACGAGGAGCACCGCCTCTGGGCCACCGCCGAGGACGGCGAGCGGATCCCCATCTCCTGGGTGGCTCGCCGCGGTGCCGTCGCCGACGGGCCCGCGCCGACGCTGCTCTACGCCTACGGCTCCTACGAGGCCTCGATGGACCCGTACTTCTCCATCGCCCGGCTCTCGCTGCTCGACCGCGGCGCCGCCTTCGCGATCGCCCACGTGCGCGGCGGCGGCGAGATGGGCCGGCGCTGGTACGACGACGGCAAGCTCATGCGCAAGCAGCACACCTTCAGCGACTTCGCCGCCTGCGCCAGGCACCTGGTCGACGTCGGCTGGGCCAGCCCGGACACGTTGGTCGGCGAGGGCGCGAGCGCCGGCGGCCTGCTCATCGGTGCGGTCGCCAACCAGGCGCCGGAGCTCTTCAGCGGCCTGGTGGCCGGCGTGCCGTTCGTCGACGCCCTCACCACGATGCTCGACTCGACCCTGCCGCTGACCGTCACCGAGTACGACGAGTGGGGCAACCCCGAGGCGGACCCGGCGGTCTACGACTACATGGCCTCCTACGCGCCGTACGACAACGTCACCGAGCAGGACTACCCGGCGATCCTGGCCGAGACCTCGCTCAACGACACCCGTGTGCTCTACGTCGAACCGGCCAAGTGGGTGGCCAAGCTGCGCGCGACCGCCCCCGACCACCGGCCCGACGTGCTGCTGCGCACCGAGATGGCGGCCGGTCACGGCGGGGTGTCGGGGCGCTACAAGTCATGGCACGACCGCTCCTTCACCCTCGCGTGGATGCTCGACCGGATGGGCCTGGCCGGCTCCTGAGCCCACCTGTTGCGCGTCTCACCCGTTCGGGCACCCATCCGCTGGACACCGGGGTGTCGAACCCCTTGCACGCGTGAGGCCCACGCAGGTGCCCTGAGAAGTGCCTGAGAGTCGGCCGACGAGGCAACTCTCGCCGGGCGTCACACGTCGAGGAGTGTGAAGGCTTCACCGGCCGGGTGGGTTTCCGCCAGGGAATCCCGGGCACCGGTGGGGCGTTGGAGAACGTGAGACGTGACCGGCGTCCACGCGCCGAAGGAGGGTTCCCATGGCCACCGCCACCCGCACCAACCGCGCGAGCACCCGTGAGATCGAGGGACGCGACAGCGTCGGCCTCTACCTCGACGAGATCGCCCGCAACGACCTGCTCGACGCCGCAGCGGAGGTGGAGCTCTCCAAGACCATCGAGGCCGGGCTGATGGCCGAGCACCTCCTCAAGGAAGGCCGGATCGGCCGCCGCAAGGGCGGTGCTCCGATGACGGCTTCCGAGGAGGAGCTCGAGTGGCTCGCGGAGGAGGGTCGCAAGGCCGTCGACACCTTCATCACCGCCAACCTGCGCCTGGTGGTCTCGATCGCCCGCAAGTACGGCCGGGCCCAGATGCCGATGCTCGACCTGATCCAGGAAGGCAACACCGGCCTGATCCGTGCGGTCGAGAAGTTCGACTACACCAAGGGCTACAAGTTCTCGACCTACGCGACCTGGTGGGTCCGCCAGGCCATCACCCGCGGCATCGCGCAGCAGGCCCGCGTGGTCCGGCTCCCCGTCCACGTCGTGGAGGAGCTCAACCAGGTCGGGGGCGCCCGCCGCACCCTCGAGCGCCAGCTCGGCCGCGAGCCGGAGCCGCAGGAGATCGCCGACGAGCTCGGCATGGACGTCGAGCGCGTGCTCGACCTCCTCTCGTGGGGTCGTGAGCACGTCTCGCTCGACACCCCCGTCGACGAGGACGGCGACACCTCGCTGGGTGACCTGATGGCCCAGGAGACCGCGCCCGGCCCGGACCTG
This sequence comes from Nocardioides sp. REDSEA-S30_B4, assembly GCF_001627265.1. Lineage (NCBI taxonomy): Bacteria > Bacillati > Actinomycetota > Actinomycetes > Propionibacteriales > Nocardioidaceae > Nocardioides > Nocardioides sp. REDSEA-S30_B4. The sequence goes on from NZ_LUPI01000102.1 coordinate 7,348, forward strand.
ACCGTGCTCGACGTGGAGTCCCGCGAGCGGCTCAACAACCTGGTCGGCCAGCTCGACGACCGCGCCGCCGACATCATCCGCTCCCGCTACGGGCTCACCGACGGTCGGCAGCACAAGCTCGCCGACATCGGCGCCAAGCACGGCATCTCCGCCGAGCGCGTGCGCCAGCTCGAGCGCGAGGCCCTGCAGAAGCTGCGCCGCTTCGCCGACCCCGACCTGGCCGCGGGCTCCGCCGCCTGACCTCCCCTCACCCCAGCACGCTCGACCGGTCACTCCCGGGCCCCACGCCCCGGATGGCCGGTCGACGTGCGTCCGCGACGTCTCGGCCGTGCGTGAGTGACGGGTCGGCCGTGCGCGAGTGACGGGTCGGCGGGTCAGTAGCCGTAGGCCGCCTCGCGCAACGCAGCGGAGGCGGCCTCGGCCTTCTCCACCACGCTGTCGTCGACGGGACGGTCCTGCGCGATGCGGGCCTGCCAGCGCTGCAGGGCGACGACGCGGGCCGCGGCCTCCTCGACGCGAGCACGGTCCAGGGTGCCGTCCTCCAGGGCACGGGTGATCGTCTGGTGGGCGCGGCGCGTGTCGGCGGGTATCAGCAGCAGGTCCGCCCCCGCCTGCAGCGCCTTGACCGCGAGCGCGGGGGTGCCGGCCACGGCACCCATGCCGAGGGAGTCGGTGATGGCGACGCCCTCGAAGCCGAGCTCCTCGCGCAGGTAGGCGTAGGTCTCCGGCGCGAGCGAGGAAGGTACGCCCGGAGCGATCGCCTCCACGTCGAGGTGCCCGATCATCACCGACGGCGCCCCGGCCTCGACCGCGGTCGCGAACGGAGCCAGGTCGCGGGCCTCCAGCTCGGCCAGGGTCTCGGTGAGCACCGGCAGCGTGGTGTGGGAGTCGGCGGTCGCGCCGCCGTGCCCGGGGAAGTGCTTGGTCGTGGACACGATGCCCGAGCGGTTGTAGCCGGCGACGGCCTGCTTGACGGCCGCACCCGCGAGTGCGGGGTCGTCGGAGGGGGCGCGGGAGCCGATGGTGACGTCGGCGGCGCCGATGGTCACGTCGGCGACCGGTGCGTAGACCCACGTGAAGCCCAGCAGCCGCAGCTCGAGCCCGGTGGCCAGGGCGGCGCGCTTCACCGCGACCCGGCCTCGTCGACCGGAGTCGGCGATCGCCTCACCCGCGGCGGCGAACGCCGGGAAGTCCGTCGCCACCCCGCGCAGGTGGGCCACCGAGCCACCCTCCTCGTCGACGCCGATGACGGCGGGGAAGTCGCGCCCGCTCTCGGCCACCGCATCCTCGACGGCCGCGGTGGTCGCGAGGACCTGCTGCTCGTCGACGACGTTGTCGGCGGTGACGCACACACCGGCGAGGTGCAGGTCGCGCACCAGCTCGGCCGGCACCGCGGGGTCCGTGCCCGCGTAGCGGCCGACCAGCACCTGGCCGGCCAGCTGCTCGGAGCTCCACCCGGCGACCAACGCCTCCGCGTCCTCGAGCTCACCGACCGTCGGGCCCCAGGAGAGCGGGGTGTCGGGGTCGACCGATTCCTCGGCCGACCCGGTCGCCCCGGTCGCACCGGGGGCGCTCGGCGATGCCGGGGAGGCGTCGGCCCCGCTGGTGGTCGGCTCCGGCTCGCTGGGGACCGACGAGCAGCCCACGGCGAGGGTCGAGAGGGCGGCCACGGCCGCCAGCGTCGTACGTCTCATGCGGTGAGCGGCCCGGTGAGCTCGGCGTGCACTTGGGCGACGCGGGACCGCAGGTCCTCCAGCGTGCCGGTGTTCTCGACGACGTGGGTCGCGATCGCGAGCCGCTGCTCCCGGGTGGCCTGTGCGGCGATCCGGGACTCGGCGTCCTCGAGGGTCCAGCCGCGGTCGCGGAGCATCCGCTCCACCTGGAGCTCGCGTGGCACGTCGACGACCACGACCGCGTCGAACTCCTCAGCACGCCCGGCCTCCGCGAGCAGCGGGATGTCGTGCACGACCAGCGCATCGGCGGGGGCGGACGCCTCCAGCTCGGCGTAGCGCTCGAACACGAGCGGATGCACGATGCTCTCGAGTCGACGGCGCGCGCCCTCGTCACCGAAGACGAGACGACCCATGGCCGGCCGGTCCAGCTCACCCTCGGGGGTCAGCAGTTCCTCCCCGAACTCCGCGACGACGGCGTCGAGCCCAGGCGTCCCCTTCGCGACGACCTCCCGCGCGATGGCGTCGGCATCGATCACCACCGCCCCGAGCTCGGCCAGCATGGCGGCGACGGTGCTCTTGCCCGACGCCACTCCCCCCGTGAGTCCGACCCGCATGCCCGCAGGCTAGTCGGCGCCCCTAGACGAACAGCACCAGGCCCACCAGCGCGGGCAGCAGCCCCAGCAGCAGCCACGGGGTGAGCAGCGGACGCTTGTGGATCGCCAGACCGGCCGCGACGGCCAGCACTCCGAAGGCGCCGGCGATCACCGACAGGCCGACCCGGGGTGCGGTCTGCTCCGGGTCGATGTACCAGGCAGCGATCAGCAACCCGCCGGCCAGGTGCAGGATCGTGGTGACCACCAGTGTGGACATGACCCACGTCTGGACCCGTGTCGTGCCGGCGGAGTTGATGGTGTCGCGCTGCGGGGCGTTCGGGTCCATCAGGTGACGGGCGCGGCGCGGAGCAGCGGTCCTGTCGTCGGTCGTGTCGTTCAACGCGGCTTCCCCTCTCGATCCACTTCTCGGGTGGTCGGCGGTGCCAGCCTAGGACCGGGCCGCCGGACGGTGCGCACGGGCTCAGGACGCGGCTGCCTCGTCGGGGATCTCCAGCTCGCGCACCGAGGCGATCACCTGCTCGAGAGCGCTCGCGGGCAGGGCGCCGGGCTGGGCGAAGACCAGGTGACCCTGCTTGAAGGCCATCAGCGTCGGGATCGAGGTGATCCGGGCGGCGGCGGCGAGCTCCTGCTCGGCCTCGGTGTCGACCTTGGCGAAGACGATGTCAGGGTGAGTGGTCGACGCGGCGTCGTAGACGGGTTCGAAGGCACGGCACGGCCCGCACCAGGAGGCCCAGAAGTCCACCAGGACGATCTCGTGGTCGAGCACGGTCTGCTCGAAGGTGGCGGCGGTCAGGTCGGTGGTGCTCATGGGTCCTCCATCGATCGGCGTTCGAACTAACCCCCCATGGGGTTATTTGCACAACCTCGGAGTCCGCTCCGGCATTCCCCGACGCATGGCTAGGGTCGAGCACGTGCTGCAGCTGACCCGCGAGGAGGCCCGACGGGTCGCCGTCCACGCCCAGCTCCTCTCGCTCCCCCGCCCCGACGACGTGGTCGAGGTCGTCGCCCACCTCGGGGCGCTCCAGCTGGACCCCACGAAGGCCGTCGCGCCCAGCGCGCACCTGGTGCTGTGGAGTCGGATCGGTCCCGGCTACCGGCGCATCGACCTCGACGACGCCCTCACCGACGGCCGCCTGGTGGAGATCGGCGGCATGGCCAGGGCCGTCGAACAGGCGCCACTGCACCGCGCGGTGATGGCCGCGTGGCCCGGGCCGGGCCCGCACCGGCCCTGGCACGACGAGGTCCTGGCCTGGATCGACGACAACGGCCAGTGCCATCGCGAGATCCTCGAGATGCTGCGCCAGGAGGGCCCGCTGACGGCTCCTGAGCTGCCGAGCTCGATCGTGCGTCCGTGGCGCTCGTCGGGCTGGACCGACGACAAGTCGGTGCTCAAGCTGCTCGACATGCTGGCGGCGCGCGGGGAGGTCGTGGTGGTCGGACGCGCAGGGGCGCACCGGCTGTGGGACCTCGCGGAACGCGTCCTGCCCGACGAGCCCGTGCCCCCGCTGGAGGAGGCCCTCGCGGAGCTCGGTCGTCGACGTCTCCACGCCCTCGGTGTCGCCAAGGAGCGCTCCGCGGTCTCCCCCGGCGAGCCGAACGACGTCGGCGACGCCGGCGTGCCTGCACGGATCGAGGGGGTGCGGGGCACCTGGCGGGTCGATGAGCAGCAGCTCGAGGAGATCCGCTCCGACGGCGGCTGGGCGCCGCGGACCGCACTGCTGTCCCCCCTGGACCGTCTGGTGTTCGACCGCTCGCGGATGGCGGCGCTCTTCGACTTCGACTACCAGCTGGAGATGTACAAGCCGGCCGCCCAGCGGCGCTTCGGCTACTGGGCGCTCCCCGTCCTGCACGGCGATCGGCTGGTCGGCAAGGTCGACTGCACGACCGAGCCCGCTGAGGGCGTGCTGCGCGTGGACGCCGTCCACGAGGACCACGAGTGGTCGGCAGCGGTCCGCGACGACGTCCACGCCGAGCTCGCGGACCTCGCCGGGTGGCTCGGCGTGGAGCCGCTCCTCATGCAGGGGGTACGCCGGTGAGCCCCGTCGCCCCGCACGCACGGCTGCGCCCCGGCGACCGGGTCGCGCTCCTGGTGCCGGCGACGGCGGCGTACGTCGAGACCGCACTGGCCCTCCTGACGCGCAGCGTCGTGCCGATCCCGCTCGACCCGCGGCTGACCGAGCACGAGCGCCGGCGCATCCTCGACGGGCTGGAGCCGACCGTCGTCGTCACCGACGAGGACCACCTGGCCGACCTGCTGGCCGCGCACCGGCCCGACGCCCCGATCACCGACTGGCTGCCGAGGGCCCGGCCGATGCACTGCACGAGCGGGACCACCGGCACGCCCAAGGGCGTGTGGAGCGGCCTGCTCGCCGACCAGGACGCTCACGCGCTGCTGACCGAGGAGCGCGACCTGTGGGGCTTCCGCGACGACGACGTGAACCTCGTCCTCAGCCCGCTCTACCACTCCGCGCCCCTGCGGTTCGCGATGGGGACGCTGCTCGCGGGAGGCCGGCTCGTGGTGCCCGGACCGTTCGACGTCGACGCCGTCACCGCCGCCATCGCCCGGGAGCGCCCCACCACGGCCTTCTGCGTGCCCACCCACCTGCAGCGCCTCTTCGCCCACTGGGACGAGGTGGGCACGCCGGACCTGTCGTCGTTTCGGCTGCTGGCCCATGCCGGTGCTCCGTGCCCGGACGAGGTCAAGCGGCGGCTGGTCTCGATGTTCCCGGGCACGACCTGGGAGTTCTACGGTTCGACGGAGGGGCAGTTCACCGCCTGCCGCTCCGAGGAGTGGCTCGAGCGGCCCGGGACCGTGGGACGCGCCCGGCCCGGCCGGGTGCTGAGCACCGACGAGGACGGGACGATCTGGTGCGTGGTGCCGCCGCACGCGCGCTTCAGTTACTACGGGGCGCCGCAGAAGACCGACGCCGCCTGGCGCGACACCGCCGACGGGCCGGCGTTCACGGTCGGGGACCTGGGCCGCCTCGACGACGACGGCTACCTCTACCTCGACGGGCGACGCGAGGACCTCATCATCACCGGCGGCGTCAACGTCTACCCGCTCGAGGTCGAGCAGGTGCTCCGCGAGCACCCGGCCGTCGCCGACGTCGCGGTGTACGGCGTCGACGACCCCACCTGGGGGCGGCGGGTCTGCGCGGCCGTGATCGGCGACGTCGGCGAACCCGACCTGGACGCGTGGTGCCGCGAGCACCTCGCCCCGCCGAAGCGTCCCAAGACCTGGCTGCTGGTCGACGACCTGCCGCGGACCCTCACGGGCAAGGTGCGCCGAGACCTGCTGGCCGACCGGACCGACGCCTGACCGGCCACCGCGGGTCGCAGGCCCCGGAGACGGCAGAAGGCCCGCCAGGTCGAGCCTGGCGGGCCTTCTGTGTGCTGGAGCTAGCGGGTCACTGACCGCCGGTCAGCTTCTCGCGGAGCGCCTGCAGCGCCTCGTCGGAGGCCAGCGAGCCGCTGTCGCCGGTCTCGCCCTCGTTGGAGGAGGAGTACGAGGTGGCCTCGCCGGCCTCGACCTCGGCCTTGGCGGCCTCCTGCTTCTGCTTGACGTGGGCCTCCCAGCGCTCGTGGGCCTTGGCGTAGTCCGCCTCCCACTTCGCACGCTGCTCGTCGAAGCCCTCGAGCCACTCGCCCGTCTCGGGGTCGAAGCCCTCGGGGTAGACGTAGTTGCCCTGCTCGTCGTAGGTCGCGGTCATGCCGTAGAGGGTCGGGTCGAACTCCTCCACGTCAGCGGCCGCGGCGGTGTCGTTGGCCTGCTTCAGCGACAGCGAGATCCGGCGACGCTCGAGGTCGATGTCGATGATCTTGACCATGACGTCGTCGTTGACCTGGACGACCTGCTCGGGGATCTCCACGTGGCGCTCGGCCAGCTCGGAGATGTGCACCAGGCCCTCGATGCCCTCCTCGACGCGGACGAACGAACCGAAGGGCACCAGCTTGGTGACCTTGCCCGGGACGATCTGACCGATCTGGTGGGTGCGGGCGAAGTGCTGCCAGGGGTCCTCCTGCGTCGCCTTGAGCGACAGCGACACGCGCTCGCGCTCCATGTCGACGTCGAGCACCTCGACGGTGACCTCGTCGCCGACCGCGACGACCTCGGAGGGGTGGTCGATGTGCTTCCAGGACAGCTCCGAGACGTGCACGAGGCCGTCGACGCCACCGAGGTCCACGAAGGCACCGAAGTTGACGATCGAGGACACGACACCCTTGCGGATCTGGCCCTTCTGGAGCTGGGTGAGGAAGCCGTGGCGGACCTCGGACTGGGTCTGCTCGAGCCAGGCGCGACGCGACAGGACCACGTTGTTGCGGTTCTTGTCGAGCTCGATGATCTTCGCCTCGAGCGTCTGGCCGACGTAGGGCTGCAGGTCGCGGACGCGACGCATCTCCACCAGCGAGGCCGGGAGGAAGCCGCGCAGACCGATGTCGAGGATCAGGCCGCCCTTGACGACCTCGATGACGGTGCCCTCGACGACACCGTCCTCCTCCTTGACCTGCTCGATGGTGCCCCAGGCGCGCTCGTACTGGGCGCGCTTCTTGGACAGGATCAGGCGACCCTCCTTGTCCTCCTTCTGGAGGACCAGGGCCTCGACCTTGTCGCCGACCTCGACGACCTCGTGCGGGTCGACGTCGTGCTTGATCGACAGCTCGCGCGAGGGGATGACGCCCTCGGTCTTGTAGCCGATGTCGAGCAGGACCTCGTCACGGTCCACCTTGACGATGGTGCCGTCGACGATGTCGCCGTCGTTGAAGTACTTGATGGTCTCGTCGATCGCGGCGAGGAAGTCCGCCTCCGACCCGATGTCGTTGACCGCAACCTGCGGCGCGTCGTAGTCGGGGAGAGCAGAGAGGGTCGTCATAAGGGAAGTGGTTCCTTGGATGGGCAGAAGTCGTTCGGACACGCGTCAGGGTCCGGTTCAGACGTGACGGCGGCTGGAGCGGTGTCCGTGAGGACGTCGCCGGCCACCGAGGCCGAGCCAGGTCCACTCCGTTCGGGACGCAGGCAGACCACAGGCGCGTCTGTCAGGGTACGCCGCGGCTGAGCGGGGAGTCCAACCGGCGCGGACGGGCCGGAGGAGCGACCCCTCGAGGCTCCCGGTCTAGACCGGTGGCTGGACCAGCGCATCGGACCGGGTCGGTCGGGTACGGCCAGCGTACGGTGACGTCGGTTCGACCCCTCCCACAAGGACGGCAGGACCGCCTCTCGCCGCCTCCGCAGCCCCCCGGGTGGTCCAGCTCCCTCCACCTCCGGGTCCTGTCTCCTCCGGTGCGCCGCGGTGCCTCCCCGCCATGAATCCAGGAGACATCCATGTCCACCCAGTCCTCTTCTCCCCCCACCCCCCGGCGTCGCCGCGCACTCGCCGCGGGAGTCGGTCTCTCGACCGCTGCGTTCTACACGGTGATGACCCTCGGCCGACAACATCGCGACCACCAACGACCTGATCGCGACGCTGGGTCTGGAGGAGGTGCTGCTCGACGAGCTCCTCGGCAACGTCAGCCAGTCGGCGCCGCCGGACAACGCGGCGCCCGCGACCGACTCCCTCCTCCCGACCGACGGCGGTCCGCTCGACGCGCTCGACGCGGTCCTGGACCTCGGCGTGTCCAACGCCACCGCCCACGCACGCTTCTTCGACGACGGCACCTGCCTGCCCACCTTCCCGGCGTTCACGAAGTCGCGCATCTCCACCGCTGACGCCGAGGTCCTCGGCGCCATCGGCGTCCCCGGGGCCGTCAGCGTCTCCCACGAGACCCGCCTGGTCGACAACGGCCTGCCCAACGGCGGCCGCGATGTCGTCACCGAGGTCTCCGGCAGCACCGCGACCGTGAGCATCCTCGGGGAGCCGCTCCTGGAGGTCATCACTCCCCCGGTGCTGACGGTGACCGCCGACGGCACCCCCGGCGTCGACGACGTGTCCTACACCGCCCCGGTGATCCGGCTCGCCGGCACCGGCGGCGACCTGGCGGAGTTCCCCTTCACCACGCCCGGTGAGCTCGGACAGCTCATCGAGATCTCGGTGGCCGACCCGGTGGTGGAGGTGCTGCCGACCGGGGTGCGCGCCACCGTGGCCGGAGCCATCCACCTCAAGGTCACCCTGGGCGGTCTCATCGACGTGGCCCAGGTCGACATCTTCCCGATGACCGCCGAGGCCACCGCCCCCGCGGGCGGCGTGCAGTGCGGAACCGTGGGTGACTCCGACGGTGACGGCCTCGACGACGACGTCGAGCAGGTCATCGGGACCGACCCGAACGACCCCGACACCGACGGCGACGGCACCAACGACGGCGACGAGGACTTCGACGGCGACGGCCTGACGAACGTCGAGGAGGTCACCGGCTCGGAGAACGACGGCTACGGCAACGAGCCCACCGACCTCACCGATGCCGACTCCGACGACGACGGCCTCACCGACGGCCAGGAGGTCGACCTCACCGGGACCGACCCGAACAACCCCGACACCGACGGCGACGGCACCTCCGACGCCGACGAGGACCCCGACGCCGACGACCTGACCAACCTCGAGGAGGTCACCGGCTCGGAGAACGACGACTTCGGCAACGAGCCCACCGACCCGCTGGTCGCCGACAGTGACGACGACGGCCTCACCGACGGCGAGGAGACCTCCGGCTCGGAGAACACCGGCTTCGGCAACGAGGCGACCGACCCCAACGAGGCCGACACCGACGGCGGCGGCGTGCCCGACGGCGACGAGGTCACCGCGACCCCGGCCACCGACCCGAACGACGGCTCCGACGACGTCCTGGACCCGGCCGGCGACGCGGACGGTGACGGCGTCACCAATGGCGACGAGCTCTCCGGGGACGAGAACGACCTCTACGGCAACGAGCCCACCGACCCGCGTGACCCGGACTCCGACGGGGACGGCCTCACCGACGGCCAGGAGATCTACGAGACCGGCACCGACCCCAACGAGGCCGACACCGACGGCGACGGCACCCCGGACGGCGACGAGGACCCCGACGGCGACGGCCTGACCAACCTCGAGGAGGTCAGCGGATCGGAGAACGACGACTTCGGCAACGAGCCCACGGACCCGCTCGACGCTGACACCGACGACGGGGGTGTCGACGACGGCACCGAGATCGCCGAGGGGACCGACCCCAACGACCCGGCCGACGACGTCCCGCTGGTGGACGACGACGCCGACAACGATGGCTTGACCGATGCCGAGGAGGCCCTGCTGGGGACCGACCCGACGGACCCCGACACCGATGACGACGGTCTTCTCGACGGCGAGGAGGTCGAGAACTTCGAGACCGACCCGCTGGACGCCGACACCGACGACGACTCGCTCAGCGACGGCGACGAGGTCAACGCCATCGGGACCGACCCGCTCGACCCCGACACCGACGACGACGGGCTCTCCGACGGCCGGGAGATCCGGATCGGCAGCAGCCCGCTGAAGAAGGACACCGACGGTGACCGGCTCGCGGACGGCAAGGAGGTCAAGCGCTTCGGGACCGACCCCACCAGGAAGGACACCGACCGCGACGGCCTGAAGGACAAGGTCGAGATCAAGGGGACGGCCAACAAGGCCTACGGCAAGTGCCCGACCAACCCCAAGAAGAAGGACTCCGACAAGGACGGCCTCAACGACCGCCAGGAGATCAAGCGCTACGGCACCGACCCGTGCGACAAGGACACGGACAACGGTGGCGCCAGCGACGGCAAGGAGGTCCGGGCGGGCAGCGACCCCCTCGACCCCCGCAGCACCCCGAAGCACCCCTGACGGGCGCTTCCCACCGGGGAGGGAACCCAGACCGCACCATGGCGGGGCGGGGCTCCCCTCGGGTCACCTGTGGCCCGAGGGGAGTCTAGGGAGCGTCGTCCGCCACCGCGTGCAGGTCACCGCGGCGGACCATGGCCACCAGCTGACGGTGCGCCAGGTCCGCCACCGGGTTGTCACCGCGCCTGGTGGCCAGCTCCATGACGGCCACCAGGTCCGCGGCGCGGGCGCGCTCGACCAGCGTCGCGACGTCGACCCCGCGTCGCTCGGCCACGGTGCCGAGCAGGGCGTCGACGTACGCCGGAGCCCGGTCGAACCGCAGCAGGTTGCCGAGGTCGGCCCACGGTGAGCCGGCGTGCGCGAACTCCCAGTCCAGCACGCCGCTGACGCTCACTCCCCCGTCCGTGGTGTCGGGATCGCGGACGAGCAGCACGTTCTTGGGGTTCAGGTCACCGTGCACCAGGCACGCGCCCGACGCCCCGGCCAGCACGTCGTCGGCGTGCCGGCACAGGGCGGAGAGCTCGCGGAGCTCGGAGTCGCCGAGTCCCAGGCGCGGGGCCAGGACCTCGACGAGCTCCTCGAGCAGCGCCGCGTCCCAGGGCGGTTCCCACGCCTCGATCCTCAGGGAGGCGTCGGCGAACCATCCGGCCCGCAGCTGCACGGTGCCCGCCAGCCGGGCGACGACCTCACCCAGTGCGGCCCCGGCCGCGGCGAGGCCCGGCTCGTCGAGCCGGGGCAGCAGCAGGTCACCCCGTGTGCCCGGCAGGTGCTCGGTGAGCAGCAGCCCGGGTGCACCCGAGGCGGCGTCACCGTCGCGCACCTCCACCACCGACGGCACCGGTGCACACCCGGCCAGCACCGCGGACCCGAGCGCCAGCACGGCCGCGTCGCGCGTGGGACCGTCGTGGTCGTCGGGGTCGTAGACGCGCACCACGGTGCGCTCCCCGCCGGCCTCGGCCAGGAAGGTGCGTCCCGACCAACCGCCCTCCATCGGCTCGAGCCCCGCCAACCCCGTCTGCTGCTGGTCCGACATGGGACGGATCCTCCCATCGCGTGGCGCCGGCCACGTAGCGTGCTCCCATGGCCCGTCCCCCTGCCGCGTTCGCCCTCGACGCCGCGCTGCTGCCCTGGCGGCTCGTGGTCGCCGCGACCCAGACGACCCTCCAGCTCGGCACCCTCGTCGCGCCTGACGGGCCGATCCGGCGTCCGGGCGGGTACGCCGACCTGGTGCTGCGGGTCATCGGCGAGCGCGGGTACGCCGAGCAGCTGGTCGACCTGCTGACCGACGAGGACGGCCCGATGCGACTGGCCGCGGTGGTCAACGAGCTCACCGCCCCCGACCGGCCGCTGGGCAGGATGCTGGCCCGGGACGGGGTCCTGGACCGCCTGCTCGCCGACGACGGTCCGCTGACCCGCCTCGTCGTGCGCGACGGCGTGCTCGACCGGCTGCTCGCGGCCGACGGACCGCTGGACCGCCTCCTCGGCGAGGACGGGGCGCTGGATCGGGTCGTGGCCGAGGAGGGCGTGCTCGAGCGGCTGCTGCAGCCCGGCGGCCCGGTCGACCGCCTCACCCAGCCCGGCGGGCTGCTGGAGCTGGTGCTGCGCCCCGGCGGCCTGGCCGACCGGATGCTCACCGACGACGGGTTCGTCGAGCGCCTGCTCGCCGACGGCGGCACCCTGGACCAGCTGGTGGCCCTGGGCGACACGCTGGAGTCGATCCAGCCGCGTCTGGCCGAGCTGGCCGAGATCGTGCCGACCCTGTCGACCTCCGCGGACGCGCTCCACCGCGCCG
>NZ_LUPI01000102.1:19195-40099 GCF_001627265.1 Nocardioides sp. REDSEA-S30_B4
GAGGTCGACGAGGCGGAGTCACGCGCGGCCAACGGGCCGGACTGGGACCGCTACGCCGACGACTACCAGGCCACCCACGGCGAGTTCCTCGGCGACGCCGGCTTCGTGTGGGGTCCCGAGGGGCTCACCGAGGCCGAGGCCGGGGTCCTCGGCGTCGTACGCGACAAGGACGTGCTGGAGGTCGGTTCCGGTGCCGGGCAGTGCTCCCGGTGGGTGCGCGCCCAGGGTGGGCGCGGCATCGGCCTGGACCTCTCCCACCGCCAGCTGCAGCACTCGCGACGGCTGGACGAGGTGACCGGGCTGGCCGTCCCGTCGGTGCGCGGCACCGCGACCGCGCTGCCCTTCCGCGACGCCAGCTTCGACGCGGTCTTCTCCTCCTTCGGGGCGCTGCAGTTCGTCGCCGACCTCGACGACGCGGTCGCGGAGGTCGCGCGGGTGCTCAGGCCCGGCGGCCGGTTCGCCTTCTCCATCACCCACCCCACGCGGTGGATGTTCCCCGACGACCCCGGGGACGAGGGTCTGGTCGCGTCCCAGTCCTACTGGGACCGCCGGCCCTACGTCGAGGTCGACGAGGCCAGCGGCGCGGTGTCCTACGTCGAGCACCACCGCACGCTGGGCGACTGGGTGGCGGTCCTGGCCGCCCACGGCTTCCGCCTCACCACCCTGCTCGAGCCGGAGTGGCCCGAGGGCCACGAGCGCGTCTGGGGCGGCTGGTCGGCCGTCCGGGGCCGGCTCACCCCCGGAACAGCAGTGATCGGGTGCGACCTCGGCTGAGGCGCCGACGAAGCCCACGATCGGCAGCACGACCTCGATGACGGTGAGCAGCGACTTGTTGTCCTTGGCGTCGGCGACCGACGAGGCGACCTGGTCCTCGGTGAAGGCCAGCTGCAGGTCGAGGGCGGGGGTGCCGTCCTCCAGCCAGCGCTGCTGGTCCTCGGTCTGGTTGACGATAGAGCCGGTCTTCGGCTCGACGAAGATCTCCTTGGAGGTGGAGTACGTGCCCTGGGTGCCGGCGGCGATCTCCGCAGGCGCCTCGACGACGGAGACCTCGTAAACGTAGGCCTCGATGCCACCGATCTCCTCGGTGCGGTCGTAGACGGCGTCGACCGCGCGACCGAGCGTGCCGTCCCAGTAGGGGTAGGTCTTCTGCTCGGCGTTGAAGGGCCACTTGTTGACCAGGCCCTCGTGGGGCGTGGCGTCGGCCGGCAGGTCGATGCCCTCGTTGACGGCCTCGCCGCTGACGCGGTCGGTCGCGAAGACGTCCACCGAGGCGGTGATCATGTCCGCGGAGCCGTCGACGCAGGAGCGCTCGCCGCCGCGGTCGATCATCACACAGGAGGTGGAGACCCAGGCGACGACGTCGTCGGTCGAGACCTCGCTATCGGTCTTGGTGTCACTGATCGCGAAGATCGGGTTGCGCACCAGCTCGCCGGTGGAGGCGTCGAGCTTGCCCGCCTCGCCGTCGAGGTAGGTGATGGTCTTGACGTCCACCGGCGTCTTCTCCACCACGCCAGGGGCCCACACGAGACCCAGCAGGCCGGCGACGACCAGGAACCCTCCGAGGCCGAAGACGACACGGCCGATCCAACTACGCACAATTCCCTCCCCAGGAAGAAGTCCCGTCCCCTCCCCAGGTGACGGTCATGCAACGGACCCACGCTACTGCACCGCGAACGTTTTCGTGGCATTCGCCACAAACCCCTCCCGGCCCCCGCGCTGTGCGACACTCGCGCGGTGCGTGGGGTGGAGGCTGCGCGGGACTCCCGTGGTGACGCCGTGTGGGTCCTCGGGCTGCTCATGATCGCCCTGGCCACGCTGGGCCGTGCCTGGTCGCTCTACGGCTCGTGGTTCTACACCGACGACCACCGGCTGGCCGGTGACGCACTGGCCTCCCGCTCCCCCGCCGACCTGCTGGAGCCGTTCGACTCCCAGCTGATGCCGCTGGGACGGGCGCTCGCGTGGGTGGTCACGGCATCGGGCCAGGAGAGCTGGACCGCGGCGGCGACCACCACCCTGGTCGCCTCGACGATCGCCGGGCTGACGTGCCTGGTCGCCCTGGTGGTCCTCTTCGGCGCTCGACCAGCCGTTCTCGGCCTCCTGGCCGTCTACCTCACCTCGGCACTGACCCTGCCCGCGACGATGTGGTGGGCGGCCTCGCTCAACCAGCTGCCCCTGCAGGCGGTCCTCTGGGGCAGCGTGGCCACCTGGGTGACCTACCTGCGGACCGGGAGGCTGCGCTGGCTCGCCGCGACGGGCGCGGTGCTGGTCGTCGGCTTCGCGGCGTACGTCAAGACCGCGCTGGTGCTGCTCCTGCTCGCGGCGCTGCTGGTCGGCTGGTTCACCGGGGGTGGGCCGGTGCGCCGGGTGCGCGAGGCGTTCGCCCGGGCGTGGCCGGCGGCCGTGGCGCTGGGCCTGGTGGCGGCGACGTACGCCGGCTACTACGCCACGCAGGTGCCGCAGGTGGTCGAGGAGGAGGTCGACGCCTCGGTCGCGGGCGACCTCGCCTGGCAGATGCTCGGGCGCACCCTGCCGACCATGCTGCTCGGCGGACCGTGGCGGTGGTCGAGCGACAACCCGCCGGTCAGCCGGGCCGACGCTCCCCCGGTCGCCGTCCTGCTCTCCTGGCTGGTGCTCGTCGGGCTGGCCGTCTGGCTGTGGCGTCGACGGACCCGCACCGGACGCTGCTGGCTGCTGCTGGGCGGCTACGCGCTGCTGGCCTACCTCCTGGTGGCGACCAGCCGGGCGCAGGTGATCGGCGCGGTGATCGGCACCGAGCCGCGCTACCTCACCGACGTCGCGCCGGTCGCCGTGCTGGCGCTGGGCCTGGCGGCACTCGGCCTCCCCGGGGCGCCCGGGTCCTCCGCCTCCCGTGACGCGACGGCGACCGACCCGGTCCCTCGCCCTGTCGCCCTCCCTGTCGCTCGCCCTGTCGCCCGCGCGGCGACGCCGGTGCTCCTCGCAGCCGTGGTGCTCGGCGGGCTCCTGTCCTCGTGGGGCTACGTGCACGTGTGGCACACCGACAACCCGGGCCGGGACTACCTCACCACCGCCACCGACTCGCTGGCGGGCGCCGGACCCGTCGACGTCGCGGACACGGTGGTGCCCGACGAGGTCGTGCCCGGCTACCACTTCCCACGCAACACCACGGCCTACCTCCTGCCGCTGCTGGTCGACAACGCGCGGTTCCCCGCCGCCAGCGAGGACCTCCACGTGCTCGCCGACGACGGCCGCCTCGTGCCTGCCGGCGTCGAGGGCGAGATCCGCTCCGGGGCGGGCCCCGAGGAGGGCTGCGGGTGGCGGGTGCGGTCGGGGTGGACGACCGTGCCGCTGTCCGGGGAGACGATCGACCTGGTCTGGTGGCTGCGCATCGGCTACCTCGCCTCGACCGGCACCGACGTGCTGGTGCAGGTCGACGGTGGCGACCCGGTGCGCGCGCCGGTCGTGCAGGGACTGGGCGAGGTGCTGGTGCGCGTCGAGGGCGGCTTCGACAGCGTGCGGTTGGGCGGACTGCCCGAGGGCGAGACACTGTGCGTCGACGAGGTCGTCGTCGGGGAGCTGGAGGTGGCGCGATGAGCACGGTGGACCGGGCAACCACCCCCGCGGTCGAGACGCCGCCGGAGACGGCCACGACCTTCCCGCACGTGGACACGCTCCGCGCGGTCGGAGCGCTGGCCGTGCTGACCACGCACGTGGGCTTCTGGTCGGCGTCCTACGGCACCAACGGCACCGTCGGCGCCCTCCTCGCGCGCCTCGACGTGGGTGTCGCGCTGTTCTTCACCCTCAGCGGGTTCCTGCTCTCGCGCGCCTGGCTGAGCCGGGCGGCTGATGGTCGTGCCGCTCCCCGGACGGGCCACTACCTGTGGAAGCGCGCGCTGCGCATCCTGCCGGTGTACGTCGTGACCGTGACCCTCGCGCTCGCCCTCATCGACGCCAACAGGGGGCTGGGCTGGGGCGACCGACTGGCGACGTACCTCATGGCCTCGACGCTGGTCGACGCGACGTTCCCGGCCGGGCTCACGCACATGTGGAGCCTCGCGGTCGAGCTGCACTTCTACCTCCTGCTGCCGCTGCTGATGCTGCTCGGCGTCGGCCGCACCCTGCGACCGGCCCGCGTGGTCGCCCTGCTGGTCGTGCTCACCGCGCTGAGCACCTGGTGGCACCTCCACGGCGGGGCGTGGGCGCTCGGCGACAGCCTGGTGGCGACCCCGCAGTGGCTCGTCGGCTACCTCGACTGGTTCGCCGTCGGTATCGGCCTCGCGCTCGCCTCCGTGCTGCACGAGCACGGCCGGGGCGGCCGTGTCGTCGCCGGGCTGCGCTCGCTGGCGGCGCAGCCGGGGGTGTGCTGGCTGCTGGCCGGCTCCCTCATGCTGGTCGCGACCACGCCCCTGGCGGGCCCGCTGGTCCTCGACCCGCCCACCGACGCCGAGGCGCTCACCAAGAACCTGCTCTTCGCCGCCGTCGGCGGCCTCGTCGTGCTGCCGGCCGTCATGCGCGAGGTGCCGGCCACCCCCACGACCTACGACCGGGTCCTGCTGCACCCGGCGGCCCGGCACCTCGGCTTCACGTCGTACGGGCTGTTCTGCCTGCACGTACCGGTGCTGCACCTGCTCACCGCCACCACGGCGTGGGAGCCGTTCCAGGTCGACTTCTGGCCGCTGTGGATCGCCACCCTGGTCGTCAGCGTCGTCGCGGCCGAGCTGGCCTACCGGCTCGTGGAGCGACCCGCGCTGCGTCTGAAGGGTCGCCACCCGCTGGCCCGTCGCCGGGAGGAGTCGGCCGCCATCGCGAGCGCCCCGAGCACCGGCACCAGCGCCAGGTAGGACGGCCAGGCCAGCGCCCCCGCCCAGCCGTCGGGGTCGCCCCACGGCCGGACGGCGTACGCCGCCCCCATCGCCAGCAACGGGCCCGCCAGCACCCATGGGAGCGCCTCCGCTGCTGCCGGGACGCGACGCAGCAGCACGGGCACGAGCAGGCCGAGCACGGCACCGAGGGCAGCACCGACGGTCCCGGCCAGCAGGCCACCGACCAGCGTGGCGGTGAGCCCCGCCACGAACGGGCCGTGTCGTCGGGTGCCCAGCGCGGCCGGGCCGACGGGCTGCGCCCGGCGGCCTCGACGCCAGGTGGCGACGAGGGTCCCGAGGAGCAGCAGGACCAGGGTCAGCGCCCCCAGGCCGAGCCCGGCACGGTAGGGCAGGTCCGGGCCGAACGTGGCCACGACCCGGGTGTCCTCGGCGGGCGGCGCCGGCACCAGCCACGCCTGCTGCCAGCCGTCGACGGTCAGGTCACCCAGGCTCCCGCCCACTGCGCCGCCCGAGGGGCCGTCGAGCTCGGCGGACCAGCCGGGGTTGGCGTTCTCGCGGGAGACCAGGACCCCGCCGCGTCCTTCCGGCAGGTCGAAGACCCGGGTCGCCGGCTCCTCAGCGACGGCGACCGGGGCCGGGTCCGGGCCGGAGGGCAGCGACCCGAGGACCACCGACACCGCCTCCACCGCGGCGGTGTCGGTCATCCGGATGCGCGTCTCCCCCGCCGTGAGCACGAGGGCGGGCTCGCGGCGCACGTCCCGACCGCACGGGCGCAGCTCGACGTCGTCGCCGGCCAGCAGCGTGGCGGGCGCGGCCACCAGGCGTGTCGGCACGACCCGGTCCCCCACCTCGAGGTCGGGGCCGGTGCCGCAGGAGAACCGACGGGGCTCCAACGACGGCTTCAGCGGCTCGTACGGCACCCCGAGCAGGCGCAGCTCGCTGATGCCGGCGCCGACCGGGCGTCCGACGCCGTCGAAGCCGAGGTCGCGGGTGGGCTCGGTGCCGAGCACCTGCAGGCGCAGCCGGTCGGTCGTCACCGGGTCCTCGGACAGGTCCGCCCGCCCCTCGACCAGGTCGACGTCGCGGGTGCCGCCGGGCCAGGTGAGCCGGAGCGCGGTCGGCCGGGACGCTGCGGTGTCGGGGTCGAGGCGGACGCGCAGGCCGGCGACGTCGCGCTCCTCCAGCCACGACACCTCGAGCGACGGGAAGTCCTCGGCGGGGTCCGCCACCCAGGTGGTCCCGGGGTCGCCGTCGATGGCGGCGAGCGCGCCGGCCCGGGGGTCCTCGACCGCGGTGGACGAGGCGCGCGCCGCGATGGCCCGTCCCTCGACCACGAGCGAGTCGAGCGCGGCCCCGGCGCGGGGTCGACCCCGCAGCGTCACCTCGTCGTACGTCGCCTCCGCGGGCAGCGTCACCACCCGGTCCAGGCCGTCGGGCTCCTCGTCCTCGACGGCTCGGCGCGAGTCGCAGCGGGTCTCCTCGCGGGTGCGTCGCAGGTCGGAGGCGACCACGCAGCCGGTCCGGGGATCACGGTCGGCCCGCAGAGCGATGACGTCGGGCTGGTCCCACACGGAGAGCCAGGACTCGGGGACGGCGGGCAGCACCCACGGACGTCGTACGTCGAGGTCGGGGACCTCGACCTCCGCGAGGTGCAGCGGCCGGTCCGGCACGGCAGACTCGACCCGCAGCGTCGTCGTGGGCCCGCCGTCGAGGAGGACCGCGCGGGTCTGACCGGGTCCGAGCGCGAGCTCCTCGGTCACTCCCGTGTCGGTGACGACCCGGACCCGCTGGTCCTCGAGCGCCTCGGGTCCACCGGTGATCGTCAGCCGCTCGACCGCACGCTCCTCCTCGAGGGTCACCTCCCACCACTGGGTGCCGGCGGCGAAGGGGCCGGTCCGGAAGGCGGTGCGCGGGTCCCCGTCCAGGGCCGCCCAGGGCTGCGCGCCACGGCGCACCGGACCCAGCGAGCTGGTCCAGGCGTCGGAGGAGGACGCGTCGAGCGCGGCGACCCCCTCGAGCCGCGCGGTGGTGCGCCAGCGCGCGTCCTGTGCCGGGTCCCCGATCTCGTAGTCGCGGGTGGGGTTGCCGTTGCGGCGCGGCGCGCCCGGCTCCAGGACCGGGCTGTCGGCGTCATGGGTGCGCGCGAACGCGTGCTCGCGCAGCCGGAGCCCGTCGGTGAGCACCAGCGGGCCCAGGACCGAGCGGAGGTCGTCGGCACTGGCGGACCCGAGGTCCTCGGGAAGGTCGACCGCCAGCACGCCGGGCCGCTCGTCCACGGCGCCGAGGTCCGCGAGGTCCGCGAGGTCCTCGGGCCCACCCACGACCACCGGGAGGTCCTCGGCCAGGACCGCCCGCTCGGCCCCCTCCACGGCCCACACCTCGACGGCGCGGTAGCGGGTCTGCCAGCCGCCGCCGACCACGACGCGCTCGCCCCCGGCGCCCTCGAGGCGCGCCTCGCCACCGAGGACCGGGCCGAAGGTCTCGGCCACCACGAGTCCCGGGGAGTCCTGCAGGGCCTGGCGCACCAGCAGCGGGTCGGGCACGTCGTCCGCGCGGGTCAGGTCGTTGCGCACCACCACGTAGCGCACCCCCGCCCGGGCGAGGGCGTCGGCGAGCCCGGGCGACCCGCGACCCTCGGCCAGGCGCCGCTCGATGCCGTCGAGCATCCGGACCTGCCCGGCCGGGACGAGGGGCACGACGTTGCGCACCGCCCAGCGGGAGTCCGCCAGCCACTGCAGCGGCTCGTCGTCGGGTGAGCCCCACTGGTAGCGACCGAACCCCGAGCCGGGCACCAGCAGCGCGGTCGCGTCCCCCTCGGTCGCGTCCTGCTCGTCCAACCACTGCGCGGTCGCGGACCAGTAGCCCGGCACGGCCACCACCGGCTCGCGAGGGGCGATCCGTCCGGTGAGGGCGGGCATCGCGCCGGCCACCACGACGGCGACCGCGGTCGCGGTGAGGACGGCGGTGCTCAGCCGCTGCTGACGGGTGGCACCGGAGCCGGTGCTCGACCCCGCGCGGAGCTGCTCGACGGCGTACGCGAGACCGATGACGAGGGGCAGCCGGATGATCGGGTCGAACTTGTGCACGTTGCGGATCGGCGAGAGGACGCCGTCGAGCAGGTCGTGCAGGGTCGCCGCGCCCCAACCCTGGACCGCGCCCTCGTGGCCGAGCGTGACCAGGACGAGCCCCACCGCCAGACCGCGGGCGAGGAACGCCCGGTGGGGGTTGCTGCGCAGCACCATCCCCGCGCAGCCGAGGAGCAGCAGCACCCCGGCGTCGAGCGCGAGGTAGGGCGTGCTCAGCAGGTCGCGCCCGGCCCGGGAGGTGGTGTCGATGTAGGCGACCCAGTTCGAGGTGCCGCGCAGGGCGTCGGCGACCGTCGTGGGGAACGTCGTGACCGAGGCCGTCTCGATCCAGTCCAGGAAGGGCGGGCTGTAGGCACCCATCACCGCCAGGGGGACCAGCCACCACAGCGTGCCGAGGAAGGTGAACACCGGCCACCAGAGCATGAGCGCGCGACGGCGCGGACCGCGCGTGCGGGTCAGCAGCCACACGACGCCGAGCGGGATGACCGCGAAGGCGGCCGCGGCGTTGATGCCTCCGACGCACGCGACCGCGACACCGGCCCAGGCCGCTGCCAGGCGCGGGGAGCCACGCTCGGCGCCCACGACCAGGGGCAGCAGCACCCACGGCGCCAGCGCCATCGGCCAGCTCTCGCTAGAGATGGGCCCCAGCGTGGTGAGCATCCGCGGCGAGAGGGCGTAGGCGACGCCGGCAAGCAGGCAGGCGAGGTCGCTGCGCACCCCGAGCGCCCGCACCAGCCGGGCGGTCCCGGCGAAGGCGACCGCGAGGACCAGCCCCCACCACAGCCGCTGCACCACCCATCCCGGCAGCCCGGCGAGGACGCCGGTCAGGAAGAACGGGGCGGTCGGGAAGAGGTACCCGTAGGCCTGGTTCTGCAGCTGTCCGAACGCGCCCTCGCCGTCCCAGAGGTGCAGGGCGCGCACGACGAAGTCACCCGGTGCGGCGACCAGGTCGAACTTGGTGTCGGCCACGAGGTAGCCGGGGTCCTGGGTGAACGCGAGGCCGAGGAGCAGCCCGCACCCCGCCAGCACCCGCCAGGCGAAGGTGCTCATCAGCGGCGGCGCAGCACCAGCACGAGGTTCCAGGTGACGAGCTCGCGCACGACCGGGACGCGCAGCAGCCACCGGCTCCACCAGGGGTTGTAGCGCGGGGTGAGGTGGACGACGTCCACGGTGCCCGCGTCCTCCTGCTCGCGCGCCCAGCGCAGCCCGGCGGCGACCGTCACGGGGAAGAGCGACTCGCCGAACTTGTTCTTCGGCTCGTGCCCGTGGACGCGGGTGTAGCGGCGGCGCGCCCGGGCGCCGCCGAGGAAGTGCCACGGGGCCGTCTCATGGCCGCCCCACGGGCCGAACCAGACCGTGTAGCTGATGAAGACCAGGCCCCCGGGCTTGGTCACGCGCACCATCTCGCGCGCCATCGTCCACGGCTGGGGCACGTGCTCGAGGACGTTGGAGGAGTAGCAGACGTCGACGCAGGCGCTGCGCACCGGCAGCTGCATGCCGCTGCCGACCACGGTGCCGGCGGCGATGTCGCCGAGGCCGGCGAGCTCTCCCACGTCGGAGTCCAGCGCCAGGTACCGGGCACCGGCCTCGCGGAAGGCGTCGCGGAAGTAGCCGGGGCCACCGCCGACGTCGAAGACCAGCCGGGACTCCAGCGGCGCGTAGTGCGCGACCTGGGCTGCGGAGTCCTGGGCCAGGGCGGTGTAGAAGCGGGCGGGATCGGGCTGCTCGTAGCGGAACTCCCGCAGCAGACGCACCGACCTCGACAGCGAGGCCCGGAAGGGCTTGGTGGACGGGCGTGGCACGACGTGGACCCTATAGGCTCCGGCGGATGCACGAGGGCTCGCTGGACGGACGCCACGTCGTCTTCCTGAGCTGGCGCGACACCGCGAACCCGGAGGGCGGCGGGGCCGAGCGCTACCTGGAGAAGATGGCCGAGGGCCTGATCGAGCACGGGTGCACCGTCACCATCTTCTGCGCCGCCCACGCCGCGGCCCCGCCGGAGGAGACCCGCGGTGGCATCCGGTTCGTCCGGCGCGGCACCAAGCTGTCGGTGTACGCCGCCGGCATGCGCGCACTGCGTCGCGGCGACCTCGACGGGCCGCAGGGTCGCACCGACCTCGTGGTCGACGTGCAGAACGGGCTGCCGTTCTTCAGCCGGATGGTCACCGACGTGCCCGTGATCGTGCTGATCCACCACGTGCACCGCGAGCAGTGGCCGGTGGTCTACCCGGGGCTCAGCGGACGCATCGGCTGGTGGATCGAGCGCCGCTTCGCGCCCCGGCTCTACCGCCGCGAGCAGTACGTCGCGGTCTCCCGAGCCACCCGCGACGAGCTGGTCGCGCTGGGCATCGACCAGGACCGCATCGCGGTCGTGCACAACGGCACCGACCCCTACCGTGCGGTCGACCCCGGCAAGAGCCCCGACCCCATGGTTGCCGTCGTCGGACGCCTCGTCCCCCACAAGCAGGTCGAGCACGCCGTCGACGCCGTGGTGGCACTGCAGGCCGAGCTGCCAGGGCTGCGTCTGCACGTGGTCGGGTCCGGCTGGTGGGAGGCCGAGCTGGCGGCGTACGTCGAGAAGGTGGGGGCGGGCGACTGCGTCGTGCTCGAGGGCCACGTCACCGAGGAGCACAAGCACGAGGTCTACGAGCGGGCGTGGGTGCTTGCGCTGCCGTCGCTGAAGGAGGGCTGGGGGCTGGTCATCGGCGAGGCCGGCATGCACGCGACTCCCGCTGTCGCCTACCGCGCCGCCGGCGGCACCCAGGAGTCGATCGAGCACGACCACTCCGGCCTGCTGGTCGACACCCACGAGCAGTTCACCGAGGCGCTGCGCAGGCTGCTGACCGACGAGTCGCTGCGCCGCCGCCTCTCCGCCGGTGCGCTCGAGGTCAGCCACCGCTTCACCTGGACGCAGAGCCAGCGGTCCTTCGCCGAGGTCGTCGCCGCCAGGCTCGACGGTCGCATCCTGCACGCCGACGACCCGGGCGCCACCCGCGTCTGACCCGGGCCTGACCCGGTCCACGATGTGCAGCAGGAGTCGACGGCGATCTGGCCGGCGAGGTCGATGACGGGCTTGACGGGTGATGACCACGAACCAGCCCGACTGGAGGGCGTGGCGTGAAAGGGGTTCACGAGGAGCCCTCCAGTCGCCCCGCGGGGACGGCGTGGAGGGCACACCGAAAGGCCGACAGCCCAGGGCTGCCGGCCTTCACGTGGTGCGTGCGGCTGGGCTCTAGTTGGTCGAGCCGTAGACCACGACGGGTGCGTTGACGTTCGCCGGGGAGTCCCCCTGCGGGCTCGTCTGCGACGACACGACGCCGACCACCGTCACGGTGGCCACCGCTCCGCCGACGATCATCGCCGCGACGGTGCCAAGAATGCTTCCCACTTCTCCACCCTCCCTCAAAGGTAGGAAAACGTTAGCAGTCTCACGCCCTATCCGGACAAATTCCGACGCAAACGTTGCCGAGCGCAACGGACGCCAGCGACCACGGCAGCCAACAGGACCGCGAGGTGCGCCGTCCAGGCGAGGCCCATCGCCACCTGCCACGAGGTCGGCGAGGTCGTCTCGTCGACCTCGTCCAGCCGCACGACCCGCAGGCGCCCGTCGTCGAGGAGCGTCTCCCCCGCCACGTCCGGTGCCGGCCCGGGCGCCGTCAGGTCGGTGGCGACCGCCCCGACGCCGAGGGAACCGAGCACGTCGGCCCGAGCCTGCGGGGTGGGCAGCTCGATCGCGTCACGGACCCGTTGCACGCGCTGGTCCTCGCCCTCGATGACGACGTCGTCGACCACCAGCTCGTCGGAGGCGACGGGCACAGGTAGCAGCACCCTGCCCAGCGGGTCGAGGACCTTGTGCCCGTCGTTCCAGTCGGGCTGCCGATAGCTCGAGAGCGGCAGCACCAGGACGTCGCCCGCCCCTTCACCGAGCGCGGCGCGGGCGTCGGCGTAGGACACCGGGTAGTCCACCGCGACCAACCGCCCCCCGGCTCCCCATGCGGCGTCGGGCAGGACCGTGACCGGCCATAGGACGGCGACGACCGCCAGGGAGACGCGCGCCGGCGTGGCCCAGCGGCCACGGGTCCACCGCCAGGCACCGTCGACGGCGACCGCCACGAGCGCGACCAGCAGGGGGACGCACAGCACGAGGAGGCGCGAGCCGTCGCGCAGCACTCCCCCACCCGGTACGACGCCGGCCAGCTGCCCCACGGGCCCGGGAGCGGCCCAGGTGAGCACCGCCAGCAGCCAGCCGACGGCCCACAGCAGGACGAGCGGCGCCCATGGGACCGCGAGCACGATCGCCTCCCGGCGGGACCGCCGGACGCCCAGGACCAGCAGCGGCACCAGGGCCAGCAGGGCGACGAGAGCAGCCGGGCCGGTGCGACTGACCGGCACCACCTCGGCGTTCCAGACCCCGCCCAGGGTCAGCGCCGCGAGCGGACCGGGCAAGGGGCCTTCCCCGGACAGGGCGAAGAGGCGCGCCGCGGCAGGGTCGCTCACCGCGTCCCGGACGTGCAGCAGCCCGGAGACCAGCCACGGGGCCTGCGCCGCCAGCACGAGGAGCGCCCCCCGCGCCCACAACCGGCGCTCACCGGGCCCGAGCACGAGCCCGGACAGCAGCACCAGCGAGGTCGCCAGGCCCGCGCTGACGCTGAGGCTGCCGAGCAGCACGGCGAGCGGCAGCCACCAGGGGGCTCGCCCGGTCGCCCGCCAGCGGGTCGCGCCCAGCAGGACCCACGGGAGTGCGGCGTACCCGAGCAGGACCGGCCAGTGGCCCAGCACCAACCGCTCGACGACGAACGGGTTCCAGCACCACAGCGTGACCGCAGCGAGCCGGGACACCACGCCGAGTCCGGCCAGGACCCGGTCGATGCCCGACGCACCGCCGAGCAGCATCCCGAGCAGCACCAGCTTCTGCAGCAGCATCCCCGGGACGACCTCGTCCAGCACCGCCACCCAGGCGTCGCTGGGGACGGCCCGGGGCAGGCCGCTGCCGAGCCCCAGGACGTCTGCGCGCACCGCCAGGTCGCGCACCCAGACCATGTCGTAGGACAGGACGTAGCCAGGACCGAGCGCCGGGCCGAGCACGAGCCCCACGAGCACGAGGGACCACACGGCGACCAGCGCACGCTGCCAGGTCGCACGCGGATCCGGGGTCGCCACACGAGGAGCAAAGCACGTCGGGGCTTCGCCCACCTTTTCGCGGGCGTTGGCCGACACTTCCCCCGGCGGCCGCGACCTCACCTAGTCTCACAGGGTGACGACCACGACTGAGCAGGCCTCGGGGGCCTCAGGGGACCAGGAGGGCCGCCGACGGCTGCCCGACCTGAAGGCGCTGCTGCGCAGCAGCGCCGGCATCGCCGTGGCCATGGCGGTCATGAACGTCGCGACCTACGCCTTCCAGATGATCTCGGCGCGCCTCCTCGGCCCGACCGAGTACGGCGCGGTCGCCTCCCTCATGGCCCTGCTGATGGTCGTCGCCGTCCTCCAGCTCGGCCTGCAGGCCACCGGCGCCCGACGCATCTCCGCCGAGCCGGAGCACGTCGCCCAGATCGAGCGCATGGTCCTGCGCGTCACCTACCGCGCGGCCCTCGGGCTCGGCCTGCTGATGATGGCGCTCGCACCGGTGGTGCACCAGGTGCTCCGCCTGGACTCCGTGGTCCCGGCGCTCCTGCTGGCCGTCTCCGCGGTGCCCCTCACGATCATGGGCGGCCAGGCCGGCGTGCTGCAGGGCGAGCGCCGGTGGTTCTCGCTCGCCGGCATCTACCTCGCGATGGGCCTGGGCCGTGTGGTCGTCGGCACCGCCTGCATCGTCGTCTCCCCCACCGAGTCGGCGGCCATGCTCGGCGTGATGATCGCGATGTTCGCCCCGGCACTGGTCGGCTGGCTGGCGCTGCGCCGCCCGGGGCTGCACGTGCGCGACGGCGACCGGCACAGCGACCAGCACACGGCGCGCCGCGTCGTCACCGAGACCGGCAGCGCCTCGCTGGCGCTGCTGGCCTTCTTCGTGCTCTCCAACCTCGACATCGTGGTAGCGCGCAACGTCCTCGACGACCACGACGCCGGCCTGTACGCCGCCGGCCTGATCCTCACCAAGGCGGTGCTGTTCCTGCCGCAGTTCGTCGTGGTCGTCGCGTTCCCGGCCATGTCCACGCCGGCGCAGCGCCGCCGCGCCCTGCTGCGCAGCCTCTTCGTCGTCGGCCTGCTCGGCGTGGTCTGCACCCTCGGCGCGTGGCTCCTCAGCGGCCTGGCCATGGTCTTCGTCGGCGGCGCGGAGTACGCCGACGTGGAGTCCCGCCTGTGGGTCTTCGCCGTGCTCGGCACGCTGCTGGCGATGCTGCAGCTGCTGGTCTACTCGGTGCTGGCCAGGCGCGGCACCAAGACGACGTACCTGGTGTGGATGGCCGTGATCGCGATGATCGTGCTCGCCAGCACCGTCGAGGAGCTGGGCACCCTCGCCGCGGTCGTGGTGTGCATCGACGCCGCGCTCTTCGCCGCCCTGCTCGGCATCAGCCTGTGGCGGCTCAAGGAGCCCGTCCCCGCGCAGCCCGAGGACTGAGTCCTCTCGCTAGTGCGCCGCCTCGTGCCACGAGCGACCCGTGCCGACGGAGACGTCGAGGGGCACGAGCAGGTCGGCGGCGGCGCCCATGTGCTGACGCACCAGCTGCTCGAGCTGCTCCCGCTCCCCGGCGGCCACCTCGAGCACGAGCTCGTCGTGGACCTGCAGCAGCATCCGTGAGCGCAGCCCCGCGGTGGCGATGCCCTCCTCGAGGTCGAGCATGGCGACCTTGATCAGGTCGGCCGCCGACCCCTGGATCGGCGCGTTGAGCGCCATCCGCTCGGCCATCTCGCGACGCTGGCGGTTGTCGCTGGTCAGGTCGGGGAGGTAGCGCCGGCGACCGCGCAGGGTCTCGGTGAACCCGGTGCGCCGCGCCTCGTCGACCACGCCGCCGAGGTAGTCGCGCACCCCGCCGAAGGTCTCGAAGTACTCGTCCATCAGTCCGCGTGCCTCGCTCGGCTCGATGCCCAGCTGCTGCCCGAGGCCGAACGCGGACAGGCCGTAGGCCAGCCCGTAGTTCATCGCCTTGATCTTGGCCCGCTGCTCGGTGGAGACGTCCTCGGCCGCGACGTCGAAGACCCTCGCCGCGGTGATGGAGTGGAAGTCCTGGCCCGAGCGGAACGCCTCGATGAGCAGCGCGTCCTCGGAGAGGTGGGCCATGATCCGCATCTCGATCTGGCTGTAGTCGGCCGTCATCAACGACTCGAAGCCCTCGCCCACCACGAAGGCCTCGCGGATGCGGCGGCCCTCCTCGGTGCGGATCGGGATGTTCTGCAGGTTGGGGTCGGTGCTGGAGAGCCGACCGGTCGCGGCGATGGTCTGGTTGAAGGTGGTGTGGATGCGCCCGTCGGCCGCCACGGTCTTCAGCAGCCCCTCGATGGTCTGCCGCAGGCGGATCACGTCGCGGTGGCGCAGCAGGTGCAGCAGGAAGGGGTGCTCGGTCTTGACGTACAACGCCTGCAACGCGTCGGCGTCGGTGGTGTAGCCGGTCTTGGTGCGCTTGGTCTTGGGCATGTCGAGCTCGTCGAAGAGCACCACCTGCAGCTGCTTGGGCGAGCCGAGGTTGATCTCCTTGCCGATGACGGCGTAGGCCTCCTCGGCCGCGGCGCGCACCTCGGCGGAGAAGTGCTGCTCCAGCGACTCGAGGTGCTCGCTGTCCACAGCGATGCCGAGGGTCTCCATCCGGGCGAGCAGGTGCACGAGTGGCAGCTCGATCTCGGCCATGAGCTCGGTCCCGCCGTGCTCCTCGACGGCGGTGTCGAGCGCCTCGGCGAGGTCCAGAACCGCCCGCGCGTGCAGCATCGCGGTGTCGGCGGCGGCGCTGTCGCCCTCGTCCCCGAGGGTGTCGAGGCTGAGCTGCCCGTCGTCGGCCTCCCCCTGCTTCAGCTCGCGCTTGAGGTAGCGCAGGGTCAGGTCGGCGAGGTCGTAGGAGCGCTGGTCGGGCCGCACGAGGTACGCCGCGATCGCGGTGTCGCTCTGCAGGCCGGCCAGCGGCCACCCGCGGGCCGCGAGCGCCAGCATCGGGCCCTTCGCGTCGTGCAGGATCTTGGGCCGCGCGGCGTCGGCGAGCCAGGCGGCGACCGCGGCGTCGTCGGCGGGGGTCACCTCGGCCGCGTCGAACCAGGCAGCCGTGCCGTCCGCGGCGGCCAGGGCGAGCGACCAGACCTCGCCCGTGCCTGCTCGCCAGGCCCCCTGCACCGCCACGCCGGTCGCGACGTCGCCGGAAGCGTGCTCGGCCAGCCAGGAGCCGACCTCGTCGGCGCCCAGGCGGGTGCCGGCCAGCTCGAAGCCGGAGTCGTCGACGACGTCCTCCTCCGAGCTCAGCGTCTCGAAGAGCCGGTCGCGCAGCACCCGGAACTCCAGGCCGTCGAAGAGCGTGTGCACGGCCTGGCGGTCCCACGGACGCAGCGCGAGGTCGCGCGGGTGCAGCTCGAGGTCGAGGTCACGGACCAGGGCGTTGAGGCGTCGGTTGCGCATGACGTCGCCGAGGTGCTCGCGCAGCGCCTCGCCCTTCTTGCCGGTGATCTTGTCGGCGTTGTCGATCACGCCGTCGAGGTCGCCGTAGGTCTTGAGCCACTTGGCCGCGAACCCCTGACCGACCCCGGGCACGCCGGGGAGGTTGTCGGAGGTCTCCCCGACGATGGCGGCCAGCTCCGGGTACTGGTGCGGCGGGACGGCGTACTTCGCCTCGACGGCCTCGGGCGTCATCCGCGCGAGGTCGGAGACCCCGCGCATGGGGTAGAGCACCGTGGAGCGGTCGGTGACCAGCTGCAGGGAGTCGCGGTCCCCGGTGAGGATCAGCACCTCCATCTCCGGCTCCGCCAGTGCCTGGGTCACCAGCGTGGCGATGATGTCGTCGGCCTCGAAGCCGTCCTTCTTCAAGAAGGGGATGTTGAGCGCGTCGAGGACCTCCTCGATCAGCGGCAGCTGGCTGGAGAACTCGCCGGGGGTCTTGTTCCGCTTCGCCTTGTACTCGGAGTACTCCTGCATGCGGAAGGTCTGGCGCGAGACGTCGAAGGCCACCGCGACGTGCGTCGGCTGCTCGTCGCGCAGCACGTTGATCAGCATCGAGGTGAAGCCGTAGACGGCGTTGGTGTGCTGCCCCGTCGTGGTGGAGAAGTTCTCCACCGGGAGCGCGAAGAAGGCGCGGTAGGCCAGCGAGTGGCCGTCGAGCAGCAGGAGCCGGGGGCGGGCGTTCGTCTCGGGCACCCGCCGAGACTATCCGTGGCCACCGACATCCCGGCCGGGCGGTGGCGGCTAGGTTGAGCGGCATGACAGAGCAGAGCATCTCCGTGGAGGACTACCTCGCCTCCATGCCCCAGGGCATGGGCGGGCTCAACGACAAGCTCGGCGTCACGCTGCTGGAGCTGTCGCCGGAGCGGATCGTGGCGACCATGCCCGTCGAGGGGAACACCCAGCCCTACGGGCTGCTCCATGGTGGTGCCTCGGTGGCGCTCGCCGAGTCCCTGGGCTCCATCGGGGCGGGCCTGCACGGCATGCCCGACAAGGTGCCGGTCGGTGTCGACATCAACGCCACCCACCACCGCGCCGCCACCTCCGGCCTGGTGACGGCGGTCGCGACGCCGGCCTACCTCGGGCGCACCCAGGTGACCTACGAGATCGTCGTCTCCGACGAGCGTGGCAAGCGGGTGTGCACCTGCCGGATCACCTGTGCGCTGATCCCGAAGGAGAAGGTCGGGCTGTAGGGCCCAGTCGGCCGGTTCAGGCCTGCTGCTCGGACTGCTGCCGTCGCAGCGTGCGGCGGGCCGCCAGCAGCTGGGCCCGGGCCCGGTCGCGGTGCCGCTCGGCGGGCGGACGCTGCGCCTCGGCCTTCGCGCGCACCAGGTGCGAGGGGGCCACCCGCAGCACGGCGTGCGGCCCCAGCCCCAGACGTGCCATGAACCGGTTGGCGTCCCGGGAGCCGGCTGCCGCGCCGGTCGCCACGTGCGCGATGCCGAGCTCCTCGGCGTACGCCGCCGCCGACTCGACCAGCAGCCGTCCGACGCCCAGGCGCCGGAACTCCGGCAGCACGTGCGGTGAGACCGCCTGCACCACGGGCTCGAGGTTGAGCGGGGTCAGCGTGGTGACCTTCAGCAGCACCGCCCCGGCGGGGGCACCGTCGACCTCGGCCACCAGGAGCCGCTGCTCGGCGGAGACCAGCGAGTCCTTGACGAGCAGCTCGACGTCCGCGACCTGCTCCTGGCGGTCGCCGCGACGCAGCGCGTCGGACCACAGCACCGCCAGGAAGAGCGAGTCCTCCACCCGGGCGGGACGCAGCACCACGGAGTGACGGCTCACGGTGCACCTGCCTGGGGTCGCGTCGGGGGATGGGCCAGAGAAGATTACGCTCGGCACGGCCGACGGCAACAGCGGCCCGGACCGGTCTTTACCTTGCGGGCCCACAGCCCCACCATCCCTCTCGGAGGCAGCCCTGTTCACCGGCACCGGCACCCTGGTCAACGTCGTGACCGTGCTCCTGGGCTGCAGCCTCGGGGTGCTGCTCGGCAACCGGTTGCCGGTGCGGACCCGCGACCTGGTCACCGACGGCCTCGGCCTGGTGACGCTGCTGATCGCGGCGACCTCGGCCATGGCGGTGCTCTCCCCCGCCCTCGCTGCCGAGGTGGGCGACGCGGCCCCGATGCTGATCGTGCTCGGCGCCGTCCTGGTCGGAGGCATCACGGGGTCGCTGCTGGGCCTGGAGACCGGTGTCGAGCGCCTGGGTGGCTGGCTGCAGGCGCGGTTGGTCGGCAGCAGCGGCTCGACGGACCGGGCACGGTTCGTCGAGGGCTTCGTCATCGAGGAATGTCTTGTCCGATCGCGCGGTGAGGAGCGCTGCTTCGTTCAAGACGTTGGCGAGATCAGCGCCCGTGAAACCGGGAGTGCGGCGTGCTACCGCCATCAGATCCATGTCGTCGGTGATCGGCTTGCCTTTGGCGTGCACTTTCAGGATCTCGTACCGGCCGTTGAGGTCGGGGCGCTCCACCGCGATCTGTCGGTCGAAGCGACCGGGTCGTAGCAGGGCGGGGTCGAGAATGTCCGGTCGGTTCGTGGCCGCGATGAGGATGACACCACCGGTCACATCGAACCCGTCCATCTCGACGAGCATCTGGTTCAGGGTCTGTTCACGCTCATCGTGACCTCCGCCGAGGCCGGCGCCACGATGCCGGCCGACCGCGTCGATCTCATCAATGAAGATGATCGCCGGCGCATTCGCCTTTGCTTGCTCGAACAGGTCTCGGACACGACTCGCACCAACACCGACAAACATTTCCACGAAGTCCGATCCGGAAATCGAATAGAACGGGGCGCCCGCTTCGCCTGCTACCGCACGGGCGAGGAGGGTCTTGCCTGTACCCGGAGGTCCGTACAGCAACACACCCTTGGGGATCTTCGCTCCCACTTTCTGGAAACGCTCGGCGTCGGACAGGAAGTCCTTGATCTCGACCAGCTCTTCGACCGCCTCATCGGAGCCGGCGACGTCTTCGAATGTGGTCTGAGGCATGTCTTTCGTGATCGCCTTGGCCTTGGACTTGCCGAAGTTCATCAGGCGGCCGCCGCCGCCTTGCATCTGGCTGAAGATGAAGACCATCAACAAGATGAGCAGCGCAAACGGCAGGAGGGAGATGAACAAGGTGACCAGCAGGTTCTCGCTCGGGACCACGACGTTGTAACCGCCGGGAAGTTGGCCGGCGTCGGTCTTCTCCTGCAGGAGGTTCTGCAATTCCACACCCTGGCCGGTGATGAAGTGCGACCGCACTTCATCACCGTTCCTGAGGGTCAATTCCAGAACTTGATCACGGTCAATCAAGGTGGCGGTATCGACATTTCCGGACGTGATGTCGGAAATGGCTTCGCCGGTGTCCACCTCGTCGGGGGCCCCGATGCCCGAGATCAGGCTCGAACCCACCAGAACCGCGATGACAGCCATCGCGATCCAGAAGATCGGTCCTCGCAGGAAACGCCTCACATTCACCTCTTAACGGTAACCGACCTGGTTCGGCCCGCATCCGGGTCGGGGCTCACCAGCCCTGCGCCGAGCGCGAACATCGGCGACCGTCAGCTGCTATACACGTGCGGGGACAGCGTCCCCACACACCGAAGATTTCGGTACCTCTGGGCGTAGTCGAGCCCGTACCCAACAACGAACTCATTGGGGATATCGAACCCGACGTACCTGGGTTCGACATCCACCTTGACGGCGTCTGGTTTACGCAGCAACGTGAAGATCTCGAGCGATGCCGGCTTGCGCGACCGAAGGTTCTTCAACAGCCACGACAGGGTGAGACCGGAATCGAGAATGTCTTCGACGATCAAGATGTCCCGACCGGCGACGTCCCCGTCCAGATCCTTCAGAATCCGGACCACGCCGCTGCTCGTCGTACCGGATCCGTACGACGACACCGCCATCCAGTCCATGTTGGCGTGAATGCTCAACGCCCGCGCGAGATCAGCCATCACCATGACAGCCCCGTTGAGCACGCCGACGAGGAGAAGGTCTCGCCCCTGGTAGGCCTCGTCGATCTCGGCTGCGAGTTCCGCAATGCGGTCGCTGATCTGTTCCTCGGTCAGTAGTACGTGGGCGAGGTCTCCCTCGACGTTGTCAGCTTGCACTCATCTCTCCCGAAGATCCGCGGTGAAACGTAAGCCTTCCATACTCGACTCTCGCGGTGATCGCACCCGGCAATTGCGCTGGGCCTTGGCCTTTCCATGTCGAGATCATCGCTTCCACATGTTGCACGTGGTCGAAATCGAGAGAGTCCTCCGATTCCAGGACGGCCTGGTGCATCAGTCGAATGAGTCGGGTCCGAACGGCTCGAGGTTGGCCGGCGATCGCTTTGACCTCGACGCCGCACTCGTCATTCGTCACGTGAACCCAGCGGTCGAATGCTCCCTGTGCCCACGCCTCCAGAGCATCGGCATCGTCCGCGAGAAGGCGGGCCGAGCGCGCGAGTCCGGGAAC
>NZ_LUPI01000103.1:0-3506 GCF_001627265.1 Nocardioides sp. REDSEA-S30_B4
GCCTTGATCTCGAGCAGGGTGCCCGCGACGGGCGAGGGGATCTCGGTGTCGACCTTGTCCGTGGAGACCTCGAGCAGCGGCTCGTCGACCTCCACGCTGTCGCCGACCTGCTTGAGCCAGCGGGTGACGGTGCCCTCGGTGACGGACTCGCCCAGGGCAGGCAGCGTCACCGACGTGCCGGAGCCACCGCCGGACCCGCCGGAGGCGGCCGGGGACTTCTCCTCCTCGGGGGTCTCGTCACCGGGAGGCAGGTCGCCGGTCTTCTCGGCGATCTCCTCCTCCTGCTCGGCCTTCTTCTCGGCCTCGCCCTCGTCGGCCGGCTCGGCCTCGGGTGTGGCGGAGTCCTCGGCAGAGTCATCGCTGGAGGCATCGCCGGAGTCGTCGGCGGAACCGGCGGACTCGCCCTCCTCACCGATCATCGCGAGGACCGCACCGACCTCGACGGTGTCGTCCTCCTCGGCCTTGATCTCGAGCAGGGTGCCCGCGACGGGCGAGGGGATCTCGGTGTCGACCTTGTCGGTGGAGACCTCGAGCAGCGGCTCGTCGACAGCGACGGTGTCGCCGACCTGCTTGAGCCAGCGGGTGACGGTGCCCTCGGTGACGGACTCGCCGAGCGCCGGGAGGTTGACTTCGGTGGCCAATGCGGTTCCTTCGGTAGCAGGTGGAGTGGAGCTGTCCGGGTGGCTCAGCCGTGCGCGTGCAGCGGCTTGCCGGCGAGGGCGAGATGGGCCTCGCCGAGCGCCTCGTTCTGGGTGGGGTGGGCGTGCACGAGCGGGGCGACGTCGTCGGGGTGGGCCTCCCACGCGTAGATCAGCTGGGCCTCGCCGACCAGTTCGCCGACGCGGTCGCCGACCATGTGGACGCCGACGACGGGACCGTCGGTGCGGCGCACGAGCTTCACGAAGCCCTGGGTCTGCAGGATCTGGCTCTTGCCGTTGCCGCCGAGGTCGTAGGTCAGCGTCTCGATCGCGTCGTCGCCGTACGTCGAGCGGGCGGTCTCCTCGTCGAGGCCGACCGAGGCGATCTCGGGGTGGGAGTAGGTGACGCGCGGGATCGCGGTCTCCTCGACCGGGACCGGCGCGAGGCCGGCGATCTCCTCGGCGACGAAGATGCCCTGCTGGAACCCCCGGTGGGCCAGCTGCAGGCCGGGCACGATGTCGCCCACGGCGTAGACGCCCTCGAGGTTGGTGCGGCAGCGCTCGTCGGCCAGCACGAACCCGCGCTCCATGGCGACGCCCTGCTCGGCGTACCCCAGGCCGTCGGTGGCCGGGCCACGGCCGACCGCGACGAGCAGGAGCTCGGCCTCGATGACCGACGTGGCGCCCTTGGCGTCCTCGACGCTGACGGCGACGCCGTCCGCGGTGCGCTCGACGGAGCTGAACCGGGTGGAGGTCTTGAAGGTGATGTCGCGCTTGCGGAAGGCACGTTCCAGCGCCTTCGACGAGGCCGGGTCCTCAGCGGCGACCAGGCGCGGCAGCGCCTCGACGATCGTGACGTCGGCGCCGAAGGAGCGCCACACGCTGGCGAACTCCGAGCCGATCACGCCACCGCCGAGCACCACGACCGAGGACGGGACGTGCTCCAGGCGCAGCGCGTGCTCGGAGGTCAGGACCCGCTCGCCGTCGACCTCCAGGCCGGGCAGAGAGCGGGAGTAGGAGCCGGAGGCCAGCACGAGGTGCGCGCCGGTGTAGGCGGTGCCGTCGACGGTGACCTCGCGAGGACCGGTCATGGTGCCGGCGCCCTCGATGACGGTGATGCCCCGTCCCTTGACCAGGCCGGTGAGGCCCTTGAACAGCCGGGCGACGACGCCGTCCTTGTAGGCGTTGACGCCGGCCATGTCGATGCCCTCGAGGGAGGCCTTGACCCCGAACCTCTCCGAGTCGCGTGCGGAGTCGGCGACCTCGGCCGCGTGCAGCAGCGCCTTGGTGGGGATGCAGCCGACGTGGAGGCAGGTGCCGCCCACCTTGTCCTTCTCGACCAGACCGACCGTGAGGCCGAGCTGGGCGGCGCGCAGGGCACAGGCGTAGCCGCCCGACCCGGCACCGAGGACGAGCACGTCGAAGTCGGTGTGTCCGGGAGTGTGTCCGGCGTCGGCCACCATGGTCCTTTGCGTAGGGGTGTGCGGGTGACTCCCCGTGGGAGTGCGGTCCATCTTTGCACTACTGCGACGACAGTCCACACCTGCCCGAGGGTGGGTCGGGCAGACTGGAGGCATGGGACTGCTCGACCGCTTCCGTCGTGACCGTGGTCCGCGCATGCGCGGACCGGCGAAGGACGGCTACCGCACCGGCTCGACCCGGGTGCGCGCTGCCGACTCGACCGACGTCGAGCACCTCACGACCTGGGTCGGCGCCCGGCGCGGTGTCGAGGGCTTCGTCGAGCCGCGCACCGCGGTCAGCGACGTCACCCTGCTGCTCGTCGCGCACGACGGGGAGTGGACGCGTCGCCGGGTGCCGTCGGTGAAGTGGGCCCACGAGTTCTGCAACCGGGCCCAGGTGCCGTCCTACGACGCGGCCGTCGTCGGCGTGCCGCAGCGCATGCGCGACTGGAACCGCCGCCAGCGTGAGGCCCAGAAGCAGCAGGCGCGCGACCTGGACTCCTGAGCCTGGACTGTTGAGCCTGGACTGTTGAGCCTGGCTCAGTCCGCCAGCGAGCGCGCGAGGTCGACGAGCGTGGCGACGGCGAAGCCGGTGCCGCCGCTGGTGACGTGACCCGTCGGTCCGCCGCTGGCGAAGGACGGGCCGGCGATGTCGACGTGGGCCCAGGGCCGGCCGGCGGTGAACTCGCGGAGGAACGCGCCCGCGAAGAGTCCCCCGCCCCAGCGCACCCAGTCGTGCTGGGCGAGGTCGGCGACCTTGGAGGAGGTGATCCGCTGCTTCATCTCCTCGGGGATCGGCATCGGCCAGCACGCCTCGCCGGCGGTCTCGGAGGCGGCCAGCACCTGGGCGACGACCTCCTCGCTGCCCATGACACCGGCGACCTGGTCGCCGAGCGCCACGACCATGTGGCCGGTGAGGGTGGCGACGTCGACGATGAGGTCGGGCTCGACCTCGGTCGCACGCACGAGCGCGTCGCCGAGGACGAGGCGGCCCTCGGCGTCGGTGTTGAAGATCTCGACGGTCGTCCCGCCGTACATCCGCAGGACGTCGCCTGGGCGCGTGGCCGAGCCGGAGAGCATGTTCTCGGCCATCGGCACGAAGGTGGAGACCTTGACCGGGAGGTCGAGGCGGGCGATGGCCAGCGTGGCCTGGACGACCGCGGCGGCACCGGCCATGTCGGACTTCATCTCGTGCATCGAGCCGGCCGGCTTGATGCTGAGGCCGCCGGAGTCGAAGGTGATGCCCTTGCCGACCAGGGCGAGGTGCGGGGCGTCCTTCGGCAGACCCTTGGGGGCGTAGGTGATCTCGACGAGCCGCGGCGGGGCGTCGGAGCCCTGCCCGACGCCGAGGATGCCGCCGCAGCCGAGCTCGGCCAGCGACGCCTCGTCGTGGACGGTGAGCGTGAGC
>NZ_LUPI01000104.1:0-106307 GCF_001627265.1 Nocardioides sp. REDSEA-S30_B4
CCGTCGCGCCCCGGTGTCGACCGAGTCGACGTTGATCTGGATCTCCTCGCAGCCGCGCGTGGACAGCTCGGCGCGCATCGCGGCGACCAGCGCCGTGCCGGTCCCGCCACCGCGGCGGTCGGGCCGGACGTAGAGCTCGTCGAGGACGGCGACCGGCCCGTCGGCGTACACGCTGGGTCGGAGGGTGACCAGCGCGAAGCCGTACGCCGTCGGCCCGCCCGGCCCATCCTCCTCGGCCACCAGCGCGAACCCGGCCGGTCCGCCGATGAGCCGCGCGAACCGCGCCGCGACCTGCACCACCGGGTCGGTCGGGGTGTCGAACTCAGCGTTGAAGTCCCGCAGCAGACCGGCCAGCACCTCGGCGTCCCGCTCCTCCGCCACGCGCACCGGTGACCCGTCGGCGGGCACGTCCTCACTCATGCGCCCATCCTGCTGCCGGACCCGTGCGGAGACCATGGAGACCCGCGCCCGCGGGGCTCGTAGCCAGACGGACCGAACCGCCCCCACGCGGAGGCGGCAGGCGTGGGGCGCGCTCTGGGTCGACCGTTCGGTCCGTCTGGCTACGAGGTGGTGGATCAGTAGGACTTCGGCAGCCCCAACGAGTGCATCGAGACGAAGTTGAGGATCATCTCGCGGCTCACGGGGGCGATCCGGCCGACGCGGGTGGCGACGAGCAGCCCGGCGACGCCGTACTCCTGCGAGGCTCCGAAGCCACCGTGGGTCTGGACCGCGCGGTCGGCGGCGTCGCAGGCGGCCTCGGCGGAGGCGTACTTGGCCATGTTGGCGGCCTCACCGGCGGCGAACTCGTCACCCTCGTCGTAGAGCGCGGCGGCCTTCTGCGTCATCAGCCGGGCCATCTCGATCTCGATGTGGCTCTGCGCCAGCGGGTGCGCGATGGCCTGGTGACCGCCGATCGGGCCCTGGAAGACCTCGCGCTCCTTGGCGTAGGCGACCGCGCGGTCCAGGGCGAAGCGGGCGATGCCGGTGTTGAACGACGACGCCATGATCCGCTCGGGGTTGAGGCCGGCGAAGAGCTGCGCGAGGCCGCCGTTCTCGTCGCCGACCAGCGCGTCCGCGGGCAGCCGCACGTCATCGATGAAGACCTGGAACTGCTTCTCCGGGCTCACGATCTCCATCGGGATCGCGTTGAACTCGAAGCCCGGCGCGTCGGTGGGGACCACGAACAGGACCGGCTTCACCTTGCCCGTCTTCGCGTCCTCCGCACGCGCGACGACCAGCACGTTGCTGGCCTCGTCGACGCCGGAGATCCAGATCTTGCGGCCCTTGAGCACCCACCCGTCACCGTCGCGGCGCGCGGTGGTGGTGATGTTGTGGGTGTTGGTGCCGGCGTCGGGCTCGGTGATGGCGAACGCCATCGTCCCGGTGCCGTCGCAGATGCCCGGGAGCCACTTCTGCTTCTGGTCCTCGGTGCCGTACTTCGCGATGACCGTGCCGCAGATGGCGGGCGAGACGACCATCAGCAGCATCGGGCAGCCCTGCGCCGCGAGCTCCTCGCAGACCGCGGCGATGTCACCGATCCCGCCGCCGCCACCGCCGTACTCCTCGGGCACGTTGATGCCGAGGTAGCCCGCGCGCCCGAGCTCGAGCCACAGGTCCGTGGTCTTCTCACCCGAGCGGGCCTTCTCCGCGAAGTACTCGCGGCCGTACTTCGAGGCCAGCTTGGCGACCTGCTTGCGCAACTCCTGGCGCTCCTCGGTCTCGCTGAACGTGCTCATGCTTCTCCTTGGGTTACGGGGTTTCGAGACGGTCGCTGCGCGACCTCCTCAACCACCGGTGTTCTCCTCGACCACTGCCATGACCTCGCCCGCCGCGACCTGCGTCCCGGGCGCCACTTCGAGTCGGCTGACGACGCCGTCGGTCGGCGCGCTCACCGTGTGCTGCATCTTCATCGCCTCCAGCACCAGCACCGGGTCGCCTGCGGCGACCTGCTGGCCCTGCTCCACGAGCACCTTCACCACGCTGCCCGGCATCGGCGCGAGCAGCGATCCGCTCGCGACCTGCTCGGACGGGTCGAGGAACCGGGGCACCCGCACCAGCCGGCGGTAGCCCGACGGCGCGTCGACGTCGACGGTCTCGCGCCCCGGCAGGCCGGTGACGCGGCAGGCGTACGTCGTCGCGACACCGTCCCGCTCGATCGTGACCGCGTCCGGCGCCGCCGCGAGGACCACGACGCCCTCGGCGCTGTAGCCGTCCCGGCCGCCCCACCACTCGGCGGAGAGATCACCCTCGAACTCCGTACGCTGCGGCTGGCTCGGCACGTTGCGGAACGCCACCGGGATGCGCTGCTGGACCGTCCGCGCGGCCCGCTGCGTCTCGGCGATGGCGAGCGCGGCCGCGAGCGGGGCGTCGGAGTCGGCGTCCCGGGTCGGCGGTGCCCACTCGGTGAGGAACGCCGTGCTCACGCGGCCCGCCACGAAGTCGGGGTCGGTGAGGATCGCGACGAGCTGGTCCCGGTTGGTGACCAGGCCGTGGATGCGGGTACGCCGCAGCACCCCCGCCAGCTGGCGGCAGGCCTGCTCGCGCGACGGCGCGTGCACCATCACCTTGGCCAGCATCGCGTCGTAGAACGTCGACACCTCGCTGCCGGTCACGAAGCCCCCGTCGACCCGGACCCCGGGCTCGTCGGGGACCTCGAACGTCGTCAGGACGCCCGACTGCGGCTGGTAGTCCGCCGCCGGGTCCTCGGCGTAGAGGCGGACCTCGATCGCGTGGCCCTGGGGCCCGACGGGGTCTCGAGACGGTTGCAGAGCAACCTCCTCGACCGCCGGCCCGGAGCGGGCGCCGAGACCACGGCCCTCGGCGACGGCCAGCTGCATCTCGACCAGGTCCACGCCGTGCACCAGCTCGGTGACCGGGTGCTCGACCTGGAGCCGGGTGTTCATCTCCAGGAAGAAGAACCGGTCGGCGTCCTCGTCGTAGAGGAACTCCACGGTGCCGGCGCCGCGGTAGTCGATGGCCGCGGCAGCGGCGCGGGCGGCCTCGTGCAGCGCCTCGCGGGTCGCCTGCGGCAGCGCCGGCGCGGGCGCCTCCTCGACGACCTTCTGGTGGCGACGCTGGATCGAGCAGTCGCGCTCCCCCAGCACCAGGACGTCGCCCGCGCCGTCGCCGACGACCTGGACCTCGACGTGCCGGCCGCGCTCGACGTACGGCTCGACGAAGACGGTGCCGTCGCCGAACGCCGACGCCGCCTCCTCGCGCGCCCTCCTGATCTCGGTCTCGAGGTCGGCGAGCGCGCGGACGATGCGCATGCCGCGACCGCCGCCGCCCGCCGACGCCTTCACCAGGAGCGGCAGGTCGGCCTCGGTCGGTGACTCCGGCGCCTCCAGGATCGGGACGCCGGCTGACTTCATCAGCTCCTTGGCGCCGATCTTCGAGCCCATCGAGGTGATGGACGACGGGTCCGGGCCGACCCACGTCAGCCCGGCGTCGACGACGGCCTGGGCGAAGTCGGCGTTCTCGGACAGGAAGCCGTAGCCCGGGTGGATCGCGTCGGCCCCGGCCTTCCTCGCGGCCTCGATGGCCAGGTCGGCGCGCAGGTAGGTCTCGCCGGGCGTGTTGCCGGGCAGGCGTACGGCGGTGTCGGCCTCGGCCACGTAGGGCAGGCCCGCGTCGGCGTCGGAGTGGATCGCGACGGTCTCGATGCCCAGCCGGCGGCAGGTGCGGAACACGCGGCTGGCGATCTCGGCGCGGTTGGCGACCAGCAGTCTGTTGATCATGGCCGGAAGACTCCGAATCGGTCGGTGCCGACGATCGGCTTGTTGCGGATGACGGACAGGCAGATGCCGAGGATCGAGCGGGTGTCGCGCGGGTCGATGACGCCGTCGTCGTACAACATCCCCGAGAGGAAGAACGGCAGCGACTGCTCCTCGACCTGGGCCTCCACCATCTGCTTGATGCCGGCGAAGCCCTCGGCGTCGAACACCTCGCCCTTGGACTCCGCGGACTGCTTCGCGACGATCTCGAGGACGCCCGCGAGCTGCGCCGGCCCCATGACCGCGGACTTGGCCGAGGGCCAGGTGAACAGGAAGCGCGGGTCGTAGGCGCGGCCGTTCATGCCGTAGTTGCCGGCGCCGTAGGAGGCGCCCATGATCACGGTGAGGTGCGGCACCGTGGAGTTGGAGATCGCGTTGATCATCATCGCGCCGTGCTTGATGATCCCGCCCTGCTCGTACTCCTTGCCGACCATGTAGCCGGTCGTGTTGTGCAGGAACAGCAGCGGGGTGTCGGACTGGTTGGCCAGCTGGACGAACTGCGTGGCCTTCTGGGCCTCCTCGCTGAACAGCACGCCCTGGGCGTTGGCCAGGATGCCGACCGGCTGCCCGTGGATGCGCGCCCAGCCGGTGACCAGTGAGGTGCCGTAGAGCGGCTTGAACTCGTCGAAGGCCACCCCGTTGCGGGGGCTGACCCCGTCGACGACCCGCGCGATGACCTCGCGGGGGTCGAAGGGCTCCTTGAGGTCGGAGGGGATCAGGTCGAGCAGGCCTTCGGGATCGGCGTCGGGCTCGGCGTACGCCGGTGCGACCGCCGGGACGTCATACGTTGCGCTGGAGGGGACGTCCTGCCCGTATGACGTCCCACGCCGCTCCCGGTTGAGGCG
The DNA here is from genome assembly GCF_001627265.1 of Nocardioides sp. REDSEA-S30_B4. Lineage (NCBI taxonomy): Bacteria > Bacillati > Actinomycetota > Actinomycetes > Propionibacteriales > Nocardioidaceae > Nocardioides > Nocardioides sp. REDSEA-S30_B4. Next base: position 4,619 of record NZ_LUPI01000104.1, read on the forward strand.
GGCGATGATGCGACGACCGATCCGGATGGCGTCGCGCTCGTCCTCGGCGAGGTAGTCGGCCAGGCCGGAGACCCGGGCGTGCATCTCGGCGCCGCCGAGCGACTCGTCGTCGGACTCCTCACCGGTGGCCATCTTCACCAGCGGCGGACCGCCGAGGAAGACCTTGGCCTGCTCCTTCACCATCACGGTGTAGTCGCTCATGCCGGGCACGTAGGCGCCGCCCGCGGTGGAGTTGCCGAAGACCAGCGCGACCGTCGGCTCCTTGCGGGCGCTGGCCCGGGTGAGGTCGCGGAACAGCTTGCCGCCGGGGATGAAGATCTCCTTCTGCGTCGGCAGGTCCGCGCCGCCCGACTCCACCAGCGAGACCGTGGGCAGCCCGTTCTCCTGGGCGATCTGGGCGGCTCGGAAGATCTTCTTGACCGTCCACGGGTTCGAGGCGCCGCCCTTCACCGACGGGTCGTTGGCGCTGATCATCACCTCGACGCCCTCGACGACGCCGATGCCGGTGACGACGCTGGCGCCGACCGGGAAGTCCGAGCCCCACGCGGCCAGTGGGGACAGCTCGAGGAACGCGGTGCCCTCGTCGATGAGCAGCTCGATGCGCTCGCGGGGCAGCAGCTTGCCGCGGGCGTGGTGGCGGGCGACGGACTTCTCCCCGCCGCCGGCGATCGCCTTGGCCTGCTCGGCGTGCAGCGCGGCGATCTTCTCCAGCATCGCCTCGCGGTGGGTGGGCGCAGCGGCCTCCTCGGCCGCCGCCTCGGTGACGGTGTCGCTCACTTCTCCAGCACCGCCTTCATCCTCTCCAGCGTGGTGCGCATGCCCTTCTCGTTCGTCTTGCCGCGGGCCCAGCCCAGCAGCAGCCAGTAGACCCGCATCGGCAGCGCGGCCTCGAGGCGGAAGTACTCCGTCACCTTCGAGCCGCCCGCGCCGTCGGGCTCGATCCGGTAGCCCCAGTTGTTGAGCTGCACCGAGTCGGTGCCGACGGAGAACTCGAAGACCGCCGGGCCGTCGACTCCGGGCGGGTCACACACGGTGACCTTGCAGGGCGACCAGTACGTCGGCCCCACGCCGTTGCGCTTCACGTGCCCCGCGAAGTGCGCGCCGACCTCGGGACCGGTCGACCCGCGGGTCCACTTGCCCTCGAAGGTCTCCGGGGAGAACTCCCCGATCCGGGTCACGTCGGTGACCAGGTCCCACACCTGCTCGGGCGGGGCGGCGATGGTCACGGTGACCGATCCGGTGGGCTGTCCGATGCTCATGAGCGATCTCCTCGGGTGGGGGTGTAGCCGAGCAGCTTGGCCGCGAGGTCGGTGAGGACCTCGGTGGCGCCGCCGCCGATGGGCAGCAGCCGGGCGTCGCGGTAGTGCCGCTCCACCTCGGTGCCGTGCATGTAGCCGGTGCCGCCGTGCAGCTGCACGGCCTTGTCGCAGACGTACGTCGCGGTGTTGCAGGCGGTCTCCTTGGCCAGGCAGGCCTCGGCGATGACGTTCTCGCCGGCCACGTGACGCCGCGCGACCTCGCGGGTGTAGCTGCGCGCGACCTCGATCTGGCGGCGCATCTCGACCAGCGCGTGCCGCACCACCTGGTTGGCGACCAGCGGCTTGCCGAAGGTGTCGCGCTCCTGGCAGTACGCCGCGGTCAGGTCGAGCGCCCGCGCGGCGATGCCGTAGCCGTGCACGGCCAGCGCGATCCGCTCAACGACGAACTGCTCGGCGATCTGGTAGAAACCGGCGTTCTCCTGGCCGACGAGGTTCTGGACCGGCACCCGCACGTCGACGTATGACAGCTGGGCGGTGTCGGAGCAGTGCCAGCCCATCTTGGTCAGGGCGCGGTCGACGGTGAAGCCGGGCGTGCCCCTCTCGACCACCAGCAGGCTCACGCCCGCGTGCCCGGGGCCGCCGGTGCGCACCGCGGTGGTGACGAAGTCGGCGCGGGTGCCGGAGGTGATGAAGGTCTTGGCGCCGTTGACGACGTAGTGGTCACCGTCTCGTACGGCGGTGGTGCGGATGCCCGCGACGTCGGACCCGCCACCGGGCTCGGTGATGGCGAGCGAGCCGATCGTCTCCCCGGCCAGGGTCGGGCGCACGAAGCGGTCCACCAGGCTCGAGCCGCCCTCGTGCCCCTCGCCGCGCTCGGCGGCCGCGACCATGTGCGGCAGCGCGATCCCGGAGGTGAACAGACCGGCCAGCAGGCCGCTGGTGCCACCCTCGGAGAGGATGCCCTCCTGGCAGTCGACGGTGTCGAGCAGGTCGCCGCCCGAGCCGCCCACGGACTCGGGGAACCCAAGGCCGATCAGGCCCTGCTTGGCCGCGGCGGCGTGCAGCTCGCGCGGCAGCGAGCCGGCGTCCTCCCACTCCTGCAGGTGCGGGACGACCTCGCGCCGGGCGAACTCCGCCCCCAGCGTGAAGACGTCGCTGTCGTTGGTGATCGTGGTGGTCACATCAATCCCTCCTGGACGTGCACGCTGCGCGAGCGGATCCACTCCCCCAGGCCCTTGGCCTGCGGGTCGAAACGGGTAGACGCGGCCACCCCGTCGCCGAGCAGGCCCTTGATGACGACGTTGACGGCGCCGAGGTTGGGCAGGCAGTGCACCTCGATGGCGTCGTCGGGCAGGTCGGCCGCCTCGGGGACGAGCTCGCGCACCTTGCGCGGACTCATCACCTTGGCCAGCCAGGTCACCCGGGCGTCGTACTTCTCCGAGCCGTCGTGCGCGACCCACAGCCCGATGTTGGCGTCGCCGCCCTTGTCGCCCGAGCGCGCGTGCACGAACGTGCCCAGCGGCAGACGGCGGTTGAGGGTGTCCGGCGGCGCCGGGTAGGGGCTGGGGCGCAGGCCGAGCGTGTGGTCGACCTCGGTGGTCTCCTCGGGGTCCGGCACGACCTCGCGGGTGCCGTCGGGGAGCACGACGACGTGCTCGACCTCGCTGCGCTCGACGTACGCCACGCGGTAGACGCCGAAGGGCGTCGGCTGGCTCGGCGGGGTGGTCATCGTGAACCCCGGGTAGGAGCCCAGCGCGATCTCGACCAGCGGGCCGGTGAAGCCCTTGCCGCACGGCCCGGGCTCGGGGTCCTTGACCGTGCAGCGCAGCAGCGTGGACGCGGCCTCCTCGGTGTCGGCGTCGAGCTCGGGCAGCGACACCCGGCTCCACTCGACCTCGGCCGCGGTGAGCCGCGGGGAGACCTGCTCGCGCACCCAGTCGGCCTTGGCCTCGACGTCGAGACCGGTGAGCACGAGCTCCATGGAGTTGCGCCAGCCGCCGAGCTCGTTGACGCAGACCTTCAGCCGCGGCGGCGGCGCCTCGCCGACGACGCCGGAGATGCCGACCCGGTCGGGGCCGAGCTGCTCGAGCCGCACGGTGTCGAGGTGGGTGGTGACGTCGGGATTGAGGTAGCGCGTGGACTGGATCTCGTAGACCAGCTGCGCCGTGACGGTGTCGACGGTGACCGCGCCGCCGGTGCCGGCCTGCTTGGTGATGACGCTGGAGCCGTCGGCGTGCAGCTCGGCGACCGGGAAGCCGAGCGGCTTGCGGGGGTCCATGCCGGCCTTCATCAGCTGGCGGAAGCCGGAGAAGTTGCCGCCGGTGGCCTGGGTGCCGCACTCGATGACGTGGCCGGCGACGACCGCGCCCGCGAGCGCGTCGTGGTCGGCCGGGGTCCACCCGAAGTGCGAGGCGCCGGCGCCCACGACCAGCGCGGCGTCGGTGACCCGGCCCGTGACCACCACCTGCGCCCCCGCGTCGAGCGCGCGGGCGATGCCGAAGCCGCCGAGGTAGGCGTTGGCGGTGAGCGCACCGTCGAGGCCGAGCTCCGTGGCCCGCGGACGCAGGTCGTCGCCCTCGACGTGGGCGACGGCGACGTCGAGCCCGAGCCCGCTCGCGACCTCGCGGACCTTCGCCACCAGCCCCGCGGGGTTGAGCCCGCCGGCGTTGGTGGCGATCCGGATGCCCTTCTCCAGCGCCAGGCCGAGGCAGTCCTCGAGCTGGCGCAGGTGGGTCCGCGCGTACCCCAGCGAGGGGTCCTTCATCGTGTCCTTGCCGAGGATCAGCATGGTCAGCTCGGCGAGGTAGTCGCCGGTGATCACGTCGACCGGGCGGCCGTCCTCCTGGGCGCCCTCGACCAGCTCGCGCATCGCGGAGAGCCGGTCGCCGTAGAACCCGGAGCAGTTGCCGACCAACAGGTCCCGAGCGGGGCTCGTGGTCGCGCTCATCGCTTGTCCCGCCCCTCACCCGCGGGGCCGGCGAAGGCCTGGGCGATCGTCAGCCAGTGCTCGGCGTCGTCACCGACGGCCACCAGGTCGGTGTCGTCGCGGTGCACGCGCTGGGTGACCAGGCAGCAGAAGTCGTACGCCGACCCGCTGACCCGCTGCTCGGCGTCCTCGGGGCCCCAGGTCCAGCTCTCGCCCGAGGGCGCGGTCAGCTCGATGCGGAACGGCTCGGCCGGCGGTTCCTGCTGGTGCACGGAGTAGGCGAAGTCACGGGTGCGGACGCCGAGGTGCGCGACGTGCTTGATGCGGTCGGTGGGCAGCGGGCGACCGCCCTCCGCGGCCGGGTTGGCGACCGCGTCGTACACGTCCAGCGCGTGCGCCCAGGTCTCCATGAACCGCGCCGTGGCCATCGAGGCCGGCGACATCGGCGGCCCGAACCACGGCATCTTCGCGCCGGCCGGCACCGCCCGTAGCGCCTCGCCGAGCGCGGTGCGGCCGGCGTCCCAGCGGGCGAGCAGCTCCTCGATCGGCAGGGCCGCGAGCTCCTCGGCCCCGGCGTCGACGAACCCGTCGACGTCGGCCAGCGCGGCGGTCACGACGGCGTCCCAGTCGGCCTTGCCTGTCGGCCAGCGCTCGGCGTCGGTGGTGCGGGCGGCGAGCACGGCCTGCTCGTCGGTCCAGGCGAGGTGGGCGACCTGGTGGGCGATGGTCCACCCGGGTGCGGGGGTGCTGGTGCGCCAGTCGTCGGGCTCCAGCCCGGTCACCACCGCGCGCAGGGCGTCGCCCTCCGCGGTGAGGTCGGCGAGCAGGTCGTCGAGCAGCGAGCTGCTGGTCATCAGGGGGTCCTCCCGGTCAGCGTGGCGTCGAGGGTCAGGGCCCAGCGGTCGAGGATCGCCTCGCGCCGGCGCCGGTCGTCGGTGATGGTGTTGGCGAGGCCGAGGCCGCGCACCAGGTCGAGCGTGGCCTGCACGAGCTCGCGGGCACCAGGGGCGGTCTCGTCGACGCCGAGCAGCTCGACGGTCAGCCGGTGCACCTCGCGGCCGACCTTCTGCTCCAGCGGTCCGACCGCGGCCATCAGGTCGGCGTCGGTGCGTGCGGCGACCCACAGCTCGAGGGCGGCGGTGAAGACCGGTGAGGTGAAGTGGTCGCCGAGCAGGTCGAGCACCGCGCGGGTGCTGCGCGGGGTGGGGACGGCCGCAGCCGCGGCGGCCAGCTCGGCCCCCCGGACCTGGGTCAGGTGCTCGACGGCGGCGACGACCAGGTCGTTCTTGGTCGGGAAGTGGTGCAGCTGCGCGCCCCGGCTGACACCGGCCCGCTCACTGACCAGGGTCGTCGACGTACCGGAGAAGCCGCGCTCGACCAACAGCTCGACGGTCGCCTCGAGCAGACGCGCCCGCATCACGCGGCTGCGCTCCTCCTGGGGCACGCGGCGCTCCATGCGAGCAGCCCCCTGGCTCGTCGTCACCCGCGCAGCCCACCACGGGCACTAACAAACAGTCAACCCTGCTTTTTTCTTGCCGAGACGGCCGAGCCGGCACAAACTTCCGGAAGGACGCGCCGGCTCGGCACGGAGTGAGGGTCGAACCGGCGCAAACTTCCGGAAGGACGCGCCGGGTCGGCGTCTCATGGGTCAGTCGAGGCGGGCGGTGAGGGGCAGGCGGGAGCGAGCGGTGACGCCCACCAGCGCCGCGGTGAGCAGCGGCAGGCCCACGACCACCCCGAGGACGAGCAGCCACGGGACGTCGAGGTAGTGCGACGGCCCCACCGCCCGCCCCGCCCCGTAGTAGTCGTAGGGGCCGGTCAGCGGGTAGGTGATGGCGATCCCCGGCACCGCGCCCACCAGCGCTCCGAGGACTGCTCCCACGAACCCCACGACCAGCGCGTACGCCGCCGCGACCGAGCGTCGGGTGCGCGGCGTCGCCCCGACCGCCGACAGCGTCGCCAGGTCGGGTCGCGCGTCGGAGAGCGCCAGGAACGTCGCGGTCAACGTGCCGCCGAGCATCAGCACGGCCCCGAGCCCGCCGAGCACGAGCTGGGCGATCATCGTCTCGTCGTCGGTCTGGTAGCCGCGCTCGACGTAGAAGCTGGCGCTGCGCGCGATGCCCGAGACGGCCTCGTCGATGTCGGTGGCCTCGGCGGTCGAGAGCGGACCGGGCAGGTAGAGCGCCGCTCCGACGACCTCCGCGCCGAGCTCCTCGGCCGCCGCCGGGGACAGCACCCCCTGGGCCGGCGGGAAGTCCGCCTCGGGAGTGACGAAGTACGCCGGGAACTCGACCCTGGTCGACCGCCGCTCGCGGCCGTCGTGCCGGATCAGGCGCACGCGCGCCTCCTCCGCCTCGAGGGCCCGGTCGCTGAACGCGACGACCCCGCCGCGGGCGAGCACGGCATCGGCTGCCGCCCGCTGGTCGTCATCGAGACCGATCATGGCCGCGGGCACCGCGTCACCCACCAGCATCGAGGAGCCGAGGGTGCTGTTCCACCCGGTGAGGATGCGGCCACCGTCGGGGCCGGTGACGCGGACCTCGTTCCGGCGCCGCCCGCTGTCACGGATGCCGAGGACCCGCTCGACGGTGACGTCGGGTGCGACCTCGGCCACCCGCCTCGCCATGGCGTCCAGGTCGGGGCGTCGGCGGTAGTCGACGATCGCCGCGGCGTCGTCGGGGAGGGTCGCGGTGTAGCCCTCGCGGTTCTGCGCCTCGTCGCTGGACACCGCGATCCCGAGGGCGACCACCCCGGCCACCGTGGCCGCGACCGCGGCGACGGCCGGCACCGTGCGGGTGCGGTGCCGGGCGGCATCGCGGGCCGCGAAGCGCAGCGGCAGGGGCAGGCGTCGCGCCAGCCGGGCCACCACACCGACCACCACCGGCGCCAGCAGGATCATCGCCAGCACGCAGACGATCGCCGAGACCGCGATCGGGATCTCGCCACCCCCCGAGGTGCCCTGCGCCCCGCCGTACGTCGCGCCGGCGATGCCGGCGCCCATCAGCACGAGGCCGAGCAGCGGGCTGCGGCGCGAGGGCTTCGGGTCGCCCCGACGCCCGGCCAGGACGGCCACGACGTCCTGGCGGGAGGCCAGCCAGGCCGGCACGGCCGCGGCGAGCACGGCGCTGACCAGGCCGAACGCGGCCACCGCCGCGAGGTGCGTCGGCACCACGTCGTAGGGGCCGAACCGCTGGCCGGAGAAGCGCTGGACGCCGGGCATCACCGCCCAGGCGAGGACCAGGCCCAGGACCACCCCCAGCAGCGCGGCGACCAGACCCAGCACGACACCGGAGGCGAGCACGACCCGGCGCGCCTGGGCCGGCGTCCCGCCGGCTGCCGCCACGAGCGCGAGGGTGCGGGCCTGGCGGCGGGCACCGACCGCGAACGCCGGGCCGGCGAGCAGGACGACCTCGATCAGCACCATCACGACGATGAGCACCAGGATCGTCAGGGCCGGCCCGGAGAGCAGGCTCTGCCCCCACTGCACCTCCAGGGGCAGCTCGCTGTCGGGCGGCGGGTCGGCGAGCACGGCGCGGGAGACCACGGTGGCGCCGAGGCGGTTGAGCGCCAGGACCTCGTCCCAGGTCACCGGCTCGCCGCCGACGACCCACCGACTGGGCTCGCCGAGGTCGAAGGTGCCGGGCAGGGCGAAGGCGCGGGCGTAGTTCGTGTAGGAGCCGCTCTCGGCGGTGCCGACGACGCGCAGCTCGGTGCCATCGCGCAGGCTCAGGGCCTCGCCGGGGCCGCGCTCGAGGAGGTCGGCGTTGACCAGGACCTCGTCGGTGCTCGTCGGCCAGCGCCCGTCGGTGAGGTCCACGAGGCCGGCCGCGAGCGGATCGGTCAGGTCGGCCTCGAGCACCTCGACGTCACCGACCCCCAGCTCGGTCTCGTAGGCGACGGAGCCCTGGGCGTAGGTGATCGCCGGGCGCGGCCCGAGGACCTCCTCGACCGCCTCGAGGGTCATGGCATCGCGGGAGGCCCCGCCCCTGGTCCTGCTCTCGACCGCCACCCCGTCGTCGGGGTCGGGCATCTGGAAGACCGTCGAGCCGGCGCCGTACCCGGCGTCCACGAACGCCTGCCCGCCCCCGACCCGGCGCTCGACGACCTCGACGCCGGAGATGTCGGCGGTCGCGTAGACGGTGTCGGCGATCGACACCGCGGCCACCGGCAGGGCGATCATGAGCAGGGTCAGGAGGCTGCGACCCCTCGACCGCATCGCGTCGCGGCGGGCCAGCCGCAGGGCGAGCGACCACCCGCCCCTTCTGCCCGAGAGACGGCCGCTCACGCGTGCCCGGCCTCGAGCAGGTCATCGACCGGCGCGCTGCCGGACTCGTCGACCACCACGCCGTCGCGCAGGAACACCACGCGGTCTGCCCACGCGGCGTGCCGCGCCTCGTGGGTGACCAGCACCCCGGCAGCGCCGGCGTCGCACCGGGCACGCAGCAGGCGCAGGATCTCCTCGCCGGTCTCGGTGTCGAGCGCGCCGGTCGGCTCGTCGGCGAGCACCAATCGCCGCTCCCCCACGATGGCCCGGGCGATGGCCACGCGCTGCTGCTGGCCGCCGGACATGTCGTCGGGGAACCGGTCGGCGAGGTCCGCGATGCCGACCTCTTCCAGCGCCGCGAGCGCGTCACGCCGGGCCTCGCCCGACCGCACGCCGTCGAGCTCGCGCGGGAGGGCGACGTTCTCCGCGGCAGTCAGCGCGGGCACGAGGTTGAAGCCCTGGAAGACGTAGCCGACGGAGGTCCGACGCGTCCGGGCGCGCTCGGCGTGGCTCAAGCCGACCAGGTCGGTGCCCTCGACCTCGACCGACCCCGACGTGGGCTGGTCGAGCCCGCCGGCGATGGTCAGCAGGGTCGACTTGCCGGACCCGGAGGGGCCCATCACGGCGACCAGCTCACCGGCGTACGCCGTGAAGGAGACGCCGCGCAGGGCGTGGACGGCGGCCTCGCCGTCGCCATGGACGCGGTGGACGTCGGTCAGGCGCAGGACGGGGGCGGTGGCCTTCGTGCTCATCGGCCGCCCTCCCCGTCCGTGGCCGACAGGTCGGGCCGGTCGGCGCGGGCCAGCCTCCGCTCGAGCGCGCGGCGGCGGAGCCGGTCGGCGCTGCTGCGCAGCCAGCGGTCCTCGGTGCGGGCCAGGTCGCGGGCGGCGGTGCTGGGCAGGGCGCGGGGGGTCATCGCGCACCCCCGGCGGCCGAGCCCTCGCGGGCCGCGCGACGAAGCCGCGCCTCGCAGTGGTCGAGCCAGCGGATCTCGGCCTCGGCGGCGAAGACCAGCGAGTCGAGCACCAGACCCCAGGCGAGGTCGGCGCGCTCCTGCTCACCCCCGGCCTGCCGCTTGAGCCGGGTGTAGTCCTGCAACGCCTGCATCGAGGCGCTGCGCTGACGCTGGATCAGCGTGCCGACGTCGACACCGGGCACCGTGACCGCGAGCGCCAGTTTGATGGCCAGCTCGTCGCGGGCCGGCTGGGACCGGGTGACGGGGGTGGTGAACCAGGTGGCCACCTCGTCGCGACCGGCGTCGGTGAGTCGGTAGCGCACCTGGGTCTGGGTGGCGGTCCGCGTCGCGTCGTCACCGTCGGGCCCGGCGGTCTCGTCGTGGGCGGCGGGCTCGACCAGGCCGTCGCGCTCCAGGCGGGTCAGGGTCGTGTAGACCTGCCCGACGTTGAGCGGCCAGGTGCCGCCGGTGCGGGCCTCGAACTCCTGGCGCAGCTGGTAGCCGTACATCGGCTCCTGCTCCAGCAGTGAGAGCAGCGCGTGCTTGACCGACATCGGCCCACCTCCCGAGCGTGGGGAGGCCAGATGCCTACCCGGTATGCACGAGCGTACGCCGACACATACTCGGTATGCAACCTCGATCTGCAGGGGCCGACCGTCCCCCGCCACGCCCCGTGCCGCCATCGGCACGGCCCCGGAACCAGGACAGGGCGGCGATCCGCGTGGATCGCCGCCCTGCCTCAGGTCACCGGGTCCCGAGACGGTTGCTGCGCAACCTCCTCGACCGCCCGGACGTCACTCGGTGGTGTCGACCTCCAGCACGGTCGGCGCCAGGGCGCCGGCGTACTCGAGGAGACCGAGGTAGCGGGTGCCGGCCTCCAGGCCGGTCCAGCTGACCTCGAAGGTCGTCTCCTCGTTGGCGGTGGTGAGGACCGGGTTCGGGGCGACGGTCAGGTCGCCCTCGCCCTCGGGGGTCACCAGGAAGGTGTCCATCACGAACTCGATGGGCGAACCGGCCTCGCCGGCGGCGTACCCGTCGATCTCGTAGTAGTAGGCACCCGGGGCCGGGTCGGTCAGGTCGACGCGCTCATCGGCCGACCCGGTCGCCGACTGGCCGGCCAGCGCGTAGATCGTCGACGGGTCGCAGGACTCGGCCGCGTAGACGTAGAGGTCCAGGTCGGCGGTGTCGTCGACGGCGTCGAGGTCGAAGCGGGCGTGGTCGACGCCCTCGGGGACCTCGATGCAGTCCGAGAGGACCTGCTGGCCGCCCTCGACGGCGCTGTCCAGGGTCATCGCCTTCGCCAGGCCCTTGGCCACGACCTCGAGCTCACCGTCCTGGGCCGGGGTGACGGTCACGTCGGTGGATCCCTCGGTGCCGGTGCCCTCGGCGGACAGCGGCGCCTTGACCGAGACCGGCCGCAGCGCCACGGGGATCCGCAGCTTCGTGGGACCGGACAGGACGATCTTGCCGAACGCGAACTCCCCCAGCGGGGCGTCGGTGCGGGTGAAGGTCACCGGCAGCTCCTCGATGTCACCGACGCGGCCGGCCACCAGGGTGGCGGGGGCCTCGGCGGTGAAGCCGGGCATGTCGACCCGGACGTTCCAGGTGCCCTTCATCGAGGACTGCAGCGTCCGGGTGAAGGACGCGGAGCCCGCGACCTGGCCCTGCGCGATCGACGGCAGGTTCAGCTCGGTCGGAGCCAGCGCCGGCACGCCGGTGTCGAGGCCCTGACCGGTGAGGAACCCACGCCACTCCCGCGCACTGGAGCTGATGAACCAGCCCGGGTCGAGGAACTTCTTCGGGTTCACGATGCCCGCGCCCTGGGCCAGGGCGTCGGTGCTCTTGGCGCCGTCGGAGTCGCGGGTCGGCTTGGCGGTGGTCATCATCGCCGACTGGATCTCCTGCGGGGTCCAGTCCGGGTGCAGGCCCTGCATGAACGCGGCCAGGCCGGCGATGTGCGGCGCGGCCATCGACGTACCGGAGTAGAGGTCGTAGTCGCGGTCGGAGTTGGTCGGCGGGGCGACCGCCGCGAGCACGCTCGAGCCCGGCGCCGCGATGTCCGGCTTGAGGATGTCGGACTCGTTGGCGACGGCGGGACCGCGGGAGGAGAAGCCCGAGACCTGCGGCAGCGGCGTCGTCTTGTCGGTGCGGTTGCCGAGCGCGAAGCGGGCGGCGGCGTCGTCACCGGCGGACTCGAGGTAGGCGTAGACGGCCTCGCCGGCCACCTCGTCGACGTGGATCGTCGGGATGACGTGGAAGTCGGCGTCGAGGCTGTTCTCGCTGGGGTTGACCAGCACGCTGGCCACGCCGCCGGCGCGGGCGACCTCGGCGGACTTGTCGACGCGGGCGTAGACGCCGCGCTTGCAGACCACGATCAGGCCCTCGGCCAGCGCGGGGTCGAGGGTGTCGGCCGCGCAGAGCTCGGCCTCGGCGGGGTCGGCGCCCTCGAGGGCGACGTCCTTGGCGTCGACCAGCGGGGTGCGCGGGATCTTGGTCCCGGCGATCGAGGCGCCGGCGAACTTCTGGCCGTCGCCGAGCACCAGGGTGTTCTCGAAGTTCACGTGCGTGGTCGAGGCGACCGTCGTCAGCCACGGGCTGTTGTGGGCGACCGTGGAGGCGTCCGGGCCGGAGTTGCCGGCGGAGGCGGCGATGAAGACACCGGCCTCGGCCGCACCCTCGAAGGCGACCTCGACGGCGTCGACGACGGTGTCGGTCGCGCCGGAGATGGAGTAGTTGATCGAGTCCACGCCGTCGGCGACGGCGTCGTCGATCGCGTCCAGGCTGGCGCTGGTGTAGCAGCCGCCCGAGTTCGGGTCGGTGTCCTCCCAGCAGACCTTGTAGATCGCCAGCGCGGCGCCGGGCGCCATGCCCGAGAGCTTGCCGAAGTCGCGGCCCTCGACGCTGACGTCCTTGACCAGGGCACCGGCCGCGGTGCTCGCGGTGTGCGTGCCGTGGCCGTCGCCGTCGCGGGCGGAGAGGAACTCGGTCTCGGCCTTCTCGGTGTCGGTGGTGGCGATGTCCTCCTCGAAGGCCTCGGAGTAGTAGCGGGCGCCGACGACCTTGGTGTTGCAGATCGGGTCGGGCATGCCCTCGCCGGTCTCGCAGGCACCGTTGAAGACGCCGCCGTCGGCCTTCTCCATCCGGGTGCTGCCGTCGCCGGACATGGTGATGTCCCACTTGGTCTGCGGGGCGGAGGTCAGCTGCTTGCCGGCGAAGGAGGGCGACTCGGGCCAGTAGCCGGAGTCCAGGATGCCGACGACCGTGCCGGCCCCGGCCTTCTTGCGGTTGCCCGACTCCTTCCAGGCACCCCGGCGGCCGGTGAGGCCGAGGGAGTCGGGGGTCTCCCAGGTGTCCATCTCGCGCTTGACGTCCTTGGTGACCAGCAGCACGCGGCGATCGGTGGCCAGGTCGAGGGCCTCGTCGGCCGACAGCTCGGCGACGAAGCCGTTGCTGGCGACGGTGAAGCTGGACAGCACCTCGGTGCCGACCTCGCGGGCCAGGCGGTCCTGCTCGCGCTCGAGGTGGCGGCGGTACTGGGTCGAGGCCCGCGAGTCGGCGCGGAACGCGCCGCCCTCGGTGGGCCGGGTCGCCGGGTAGCGGGAGTCGTCACCGGCGTACGACGCGGCGGGCGCCTCGCGCAGCAGGACGACGTAGCGCCCGGAGTCGTAGGTCGTGGGCCCGGTGGGGTCCTCCGCCGCCTGCGCCGTCGGCATCGCTGCCGCCAGCCCGGTGACGAGGAGCCCGGTCGAGGCGAGGCCGAGCGCGCGCGCACGCGACCCGCCGAAGAACTTCTTCGACACGGATACTTCCTTTACCGAGATCAGCCCCCGCGCGCCGGCACCCTCCGGCCGGACGTGAACACGAGGCGTTCAGCACCCCACGCCCTCGCGCCGGAAAAAGCAAGGGTCTTACCGAGCCAGGTCACAACAGTTACCTGTCCGAGACCAAGAGGCCGGACGGTCTCCCGGGTGGCCGGGGCGGTCTGCCGTATCGGCGAGACGCCGCGGAGGTGCGCCGATGCCGACGGGGACGGCTGCGCGAGGATGAGCCCATGACGACGACTGCCACCAGGACGCTGATCACCGGCGCCAGCTCCGGGCTGGGCGCCGAGATGGCCCGCCAGCTCGCCGCCCACGGGGAGGACCTCGCGCTCTGCGCGCGACGTACCGAGCGCCTCGAGGAGCTGCGCGCCGAGATCCTCGCCGCCCACCCCGAGCGCCGCGTCGCGATCGCCGCGCTCGACGTGACCGACCACGAGGCGGTCACCGCCGTGACGCAGGCGCTGCGCGAGGAGCTCGGCGGGCTCGACCGGTACGTCGTCAACGCGGGCCTCGGCAAGGGCGCCGCCATCGGCACCGGCCGCGCCGACGCCAACCGCGAGACCGCGATGACCAACTTCCTCGGCGCGCTGGCCCAGTGCGAGGCCGCGATGGAGGTCTTCCGCGACCAGGGTCACGGCCACCTGGTGATGGTGTCGTCGATGTCGGCGATGCGCGGGATGCCGAAGTCGATGACGACCTACGCCGCCACCAAGGCCGGTGTCGCCCACCTCGCCGAGGGCATCCGCACCGAGCTGCACGGCACCCCGCTGGCCAAGAAGATCCAGGTCACCGTGCTCTACCCCGGCTACATCGCCTCGGAGATGAACGAGAAGGTCCAGCAGTCCACCCCGCTGATGGCCTCCACCGAGAAGGGCGTGAAGGCGATGGTCGCGGCCATCGAGAAGCGGGTCGACTCCGCCTGCGTCCCGGCGCTGCCGTGGGCACCCATGTCGGTGGTGATGAAGCACGCCCCGCTGCCGGTGCTCAAGAGGCTGATCTGAGTTCCGCGGCATCGGCGAGAAGGCCCTCGAGCCGTCGCAGGTGTCGCTCCGCGGCTTCGGGATCGAGTGGCCCCGCTCGGCGGCTCATCGCCTGACGGGCACCCTCGATGGCCAGATGCATCAGCTCGGCGTCGAGCGCGTCCATCCAGGGCAGCTCGGCCCGAAGCTGCAGCTGCTCGCGGGTGCGCTGGTCCTGCACGATCTCGGAGAGCAGGTCGTCGCCCTCGGCGTAGGCGCTCCATTGGCACCAGATGCGCACCTCGTCGACCGACTCCCCGCCGGGGACCAGGGCCACCGCTCCGACACCGAAGCGCTGGGTGCTCGCGATCGTGTCGCAGGCGTAGTGGGTCGTGAGGCGGAGCAGGCGCTCGCGGCTCTCCAACTGGTGGAGGATCGTCGCAGCGCTGAGCCGAGCCTCCCGAGCGATCGCCCGTAGCGCCGGACCCCCGAGACCGTCGCGGAGCACCACGCGGAATGCGGCCCGGGCGAGGGTCGCGGTGCGGCTGGTCGTGTCGAGAGGTGCAGGCATGCCCACACCAGACCACGGTTCGGCCGTGGGCGTGACCGCCTCTCCACAGGGCCCTCGCCCGCCCCGTCTCGCCCGCCCACCCCCGCTCGGGAGTTGTCAAACGTTCGACAACTCCCGAGGGGGACCCCCGGCATCGGAGTGGGCGACGCGCAGCTCCAGGCCGGAGGCCAGGTGCGAGAGACCGCGGTGCTCGCGGGTCCAGAACGTCGCCACCACCGTGAGCACGAGGTACGCCGCCAGCAGCTGCCCCCGGAAGGGGATCGGTGCCAGCACCAGCCAGAAGACCGGGCCGATGCCGAAGGCCAGCTTGAGCAGCCGGCCCGGACCCGTCCACCAGCGGCGCGGTGACTCCGTGCGTACGGACACCACGATCTCGCCGACCGTGCGACCGAGGCCGAGCACGCACAGCGCCTGCACGGCGAACGGCACCGACCACTGCAGCAGCCACTGCTCGGCCCGGTGCGGGCCGGTGTCCAGGACGTAGAACATCAGCCCCCGCCAGGCGACGGCGACGGCACCGCCGAGCATCAGCACGAAGAGCGCGTCGCTCAGCATGCCGGCCATCCGGCGGCCCCAGGTGACGCGTGTGGGCAGCGGCGGCGGGGTCTCCGACCTGCGTCGCAGCACCGGCCACGACAGCAGTGCCCCGGCGAGCGCGCCGAGGGTGTTGACCACCAGGTCGTCGACGTCGAACCTGCGGTAGGCGCAGTCGTAGAAGCCCCACACACCCGTGCGCTGGGTCATCTCGATCGCCAGCGACATGGCCAGGCCCGACAGCGTCGCGACGACCACGCCGCGGCGCAGCACCAGGCGCACGAAGACGCCGAGCGGCACGAACAGCAGCACGTTGAGCAGCACCTGCTGCACCGCCGGGTCGCGCAGGAACACGCGCACCCCGTCGTCGGGCGAGCCCATCAGGCCGATCGTGCCGAGCAGGTCGGTCTGGGCCACCCGGCAGCGGAAGTCGCCGCGGTCCGGCAGCGGCAGCAGCGTGTAGGTCCACAGCGACAGCCCGTAGACCGCGCCCGTGATCAGGGTGGTCAGGTCGCCGGCGCCGAGCCGGCCGTCGCGGCGGTACTCGTAGGCCGCCACCGGGATGAACAGCACCACCGCCACCACACCGCCGAGCGCGACCGCGGTCAGCGCGTTGAGGGCCTGGTCGGACACGGCCGCAACCTACCCGCGCGCCCCCACCCCGACCCCACCCGCGGGCCACCCCGCCGGGCCCGCCCACCGGGCCCGCCGAGGTCACCGGTAGGTCAGCAGCTCCCCACCGAGGTGCTCGTGCTCGTTGAAGGTCAGCAACCGGGTGCCGCGCGGGCCGACGAGGACGCGGGTGACGCCGGAGTTCACGGCCACGGTGTTGAGCCGCTGCCAGGTCTCCGGCAGCCCGTCGCCGGACGCCCCGAGCAGGCCGGCCGCCACGAGGCCGACCACGCCACCGGAGGTCACCACGACCGCCGTCTCCCCGCTGCCCGCCCGTTCGACCGCGTCGGCCAGCGCCGCGGAGGCCCGGGCCTCGAAGTCGCGGAAGCTCTCGTCGTACTCCGAGTCGTTGGCTCCACCGGTCCACCGCGCGGTCGCCCGCTCGAAGAGCTCCTGGAAGGTACGCCGCTCCAGCTGGTGCGGGTCCGCGGGCAGGTCGGGGAAGCGCGCGATCACGCCGAGGTGGTCGAACTCGTCCCATCGGCCGTCCTCGTCGACCGGCGTCGCCCAGCCGGCGCCCTCGCACATCGCCTCGAGCGTCTCGCGGTGGCGACGCATCGTGCCACGCACCAGCGCTGTCGGGGCGACGCCCGCGGCCGCGAGGTGCGCGCCGAGGCGGCGCCCCTGCTCCCACCCGGTGGGTGAGAGCACGTCGTAGTCGTCGGCCCCGAAGGACGCCTGGCCGTGCCGGACCAGCAGCAGCTGCCCCATCAGTCGCCCCGTCCCATCAGGCGCTGCCCATCAGGCGGCCTCGCCGATCAGCCGGCGGCACCGCTGCTCGAGGTAGGAGACGACCTGGCCGAGCAGCGCGTAGGACTCGTTGGTCGTCTGCTTGTGCACGTAGCGGTACCAGATCTGCTGCGCGATCACCGCGAGCCGGAACAGCCCGAACACCTCGTAGAACACCAGGTCCCGCTCGCTCGGGGCGTGCCCGGTGGCGGCGCAGTAGCGGTCGACCCACTCGCGGCGGGTCCACATGCCCGGCGCGTTCGACGGCTGGCGGCGGAACAGCTGGAACAGCTCGTCGTCGTCGGCCTCGACCCAGTAGGCGATCATCGAGGAGAGGTCCATCAGCGGGTCGCCCACGGTGGCGAGCTCCCAGTCCAGGACCGCCCGGACGCCGAGGTCGTCGTCGAGCACGATGTTGTCGAGCCGGTAGTCGTTGTGGATCAGCACCTGCCCGACGTCGGCGGGCTGGTGCTCCTCGATCCACGCCAGCACGTCGGACCAGTCGCCGGTGTCGTCGGTGCGCGACCCGTCCAGCCGGCGGATCCAGCCGCGGACCTGGCGACCGACGTACCCCTCGCCCTTGCCGAGCGCGGCCAGCTCCGGCACCGCGGAGACGTCGACGGAGTGCAGCGCCACCAGCACGTCGAGCACCCGCTGGCAGAGCGCGTCGGCCACCTCGGGGGCGACCGGCTCCGGGAGGTCCTGGCGCAGGATCTGCCCCGGGACCTTCTCCATGACGTAGAACTCCGAGCCCAGCACGGACTCGTCGGGCTCGTGGCCGATCATCGTGGCGACGTACGGGAAGACCGGCGCGAGCGCGGCCTGGATGCCGTGCTCGCGACCCATGTCGTGGGCGCCGGCGGCCTTCGTGCCGGCCGGCGGGCGCCGCAGGATCAGGTCGCGGCTCTGCCCGTCGGTCGAGGCCGTCCGCACCAGGTAGGTCAGGTTGGACGCCCCGCCGCGGAACTGCTGGACCTCGGTCACCGGCCCCTCGCCGCGCTCGGCGAGCCACGCCGACAGGGCGTCGACGTGGAAGGCGTCCTCGTCGCGGACCGGCTTCGCGTTGTTGTCGCTGCTGCTCACTGCTCTGCCCCTGCGTCCGTTGTCTCGCCGGCCAGCTTGTCGAGACTGCGCGCCTGCGCCCGCATCACCGCGTCGTACGACGCCCGGTCGGTCTGCTTGAGCGCGACCGCTCCCCGTGCCGGCTCGTCGGGCACGATCAGCTCGTCGCCGGCGTCCAGCCCGGCGAGCACGGCCGCGGCGACCGACTCGGCGGTGATCGGTGAGTCGGTGACCAGGCGGGACATCACCTCGCCGAGGGCGGAGTCGGCGCCCTGCAGCGAGTCCATCAGGTTGGTGCGGAAGAAGCCCGGACAGACCGTGTGCGCGGTGACGCCGTGGGCGGCCAGCTCGTGCCCGGCGGTCTCGGTGAGCGCGACGACCGCGGCCTTGACTGCGTTGTAGGACGCCATGCCCGCGGGGTGCACGAGCCCGGCGAGGCTCGCGACGTTGACGATCGCGCCCGACCCCTGCTGCTTGAGCATCGGCACGAAGGTGCGCAGCCCGCGCACCATGCCGAACAGGTTGATGTCGAAGATCCACTGCCACTCGTCGTGGGTGGCCACGTCGAGCCGGCCGCCACCGGCGACCCCGGCGTTGTTGACCAGCACGTCCAGCCCGCCCCACGTCTCCTCGACGTGCGCGAGCGCGGCGGCCCAGTCCTCGTCGGAGGTGATGTCGAGACGCAGCACAGCCGGTCGAGCAGCGAGCGCCAGCGAGCGGGCGTCGAGACCGGTCCGATCCGTCCGCAGCACCCGGTCCCCCCGTGCCTCGAACGCGTCGGCCAGCGCGGCGCCGAGCCCGGAGGCCGCGCCGGTGATCAGGACCCTGCGGCCGTCGGCGGCGCTCATCGCTTCGCCCCGTACTTGCCGAGCTCCAGGCGCGCCACGACGCCCTGGTGCACCTCGTCGGGGCCGTCGGCCAGCCGCAGCGCGCGGGCGGCGGTCCAGGCGCCGGCCAGCGGGTGGTCGTCGGACATCCCGCCACCGCCGTGGATCTGCATCGCGAAGTCGATGACCTGCAGCGCCATCCGCGGCACCGCGACCTTGATCTGCGAGACCTCCGAGAGCGCGTTGAGCGGGCCTCCGACGTCGAGCTTCCACGCGGCGTTGAGGACCAGCAGGCGGGCCTGCTCGATGGCGATCCGGGCGTCGGCGATCCGCTCGCGGTTGCCGCCGAGGTTGGCCAGCGGCTTGCCGAAGGCCACGCGGTCCAGCCCGCGGCGGCAGGCCCGCTCCAGCGCCATCTCGGCCAGCCCGATGAGCCGCATGCAGTGGTGGATGCGGCCGGGCCCGAGCCGTCCCTGGGCGATCGCGAACGCCTCACCGGGGCCGGACAGAATGTTGCTGACGGGGACGCGGACGTCGGTGAACGAGACCTCCCCGTGGCCGATGGGCTCGTCGTACATCCCCATCGTCGGCAGCAGCCGCTCGACCTTCACCCCGGGGGTGTCCAGCGGGACCAGCACCATCGTGTGCCGGTGGTGGCGGTCGATGCCGGGGTCGTCCTCGAGGTTCTCCGGGGTGTCGCGCAGGCCCATGAAGACCGCGATCCGGCACTCGGGGTGCCCCACGCCGGTCGACCACCACTTGCGGCCGTTGATGACCACCTCGTCGCCGTGGACCACGGCGGTCGCCTCCATGTTGGTGGCGTCGGAGGACGCGACGTCGGGCTCGGTCATCGTGAACGCCGAGCGGATCTCGCCGGCCAGCAGCGGCTCCAGCCACTGCGCCCGCTGCTCGTCGGTTCCGTAGCGCAGCAGCACCTCCATGTTGCCGGTGTCGGGCGCGTTGCAGTTCATCACCAGGGGCGCGAGGTGGCTGCCGCCGGTGGCCTCGGCGACCGGGGCGTAGTCGACGTTGGTCAGGCCCTCGCCCCCGTCGGTGCCGAAGCGTGCGGCGTACTCCCCCGCGTGCTCCTTCGGCAGCCACAGGTTCCACAGGCCACGTGCCCTGGCCTCGGCCTTGAGCTCCTCGACGACCGGCAGCGGTCGCCACGGGTCGCCGGTACGCCGCTGCTCGGCCAGGTCGCGGAGGTAGTCGCCCTCCACGGGCTCGACCACGTCGCGGATGAACGCCCGGGTGCGCTCGGTGAGGTCGGCGGCCCGGGAAGACGGTGCGAAGTCCATGGCCGCGAACCTACCGGGCGCTCGGTCCGTCGCGGGTTGTCCCGCGACGACCCGTGTCGAGCAGCGAGCCCCGCCGAGCGGACCCCCGGTGGTCGAGCAGTGAGCGCCAGCGAGCGGGCGTCGGGACCACCGCACCCCGGCGCCGCTCACGCAACCGTTGTGGAGGTCGAGTCCGGCACCCGGTCCGGACGCGGACCTCCACAACGCCACCGAGCGCTTCATGCAGCGGCGGTGACGACCACTCGCGCCCGCTGGACCGGATCGGTCCAGCGCTCGTGGGTGCGGACCAGCCGGGCGCCGGACCAGCAGATGAACGGCACCGCCAGCAGCAGCGGGAGCACCGGCGCCTCCAGGCGCGCCAGGCCCGAGAAGACCAGGCCGGTCATGGTGGTGGACAGCGCGAGGCGGCTGGAGTAGCCGACCATCATCAGCGGCGGTGCCGGCGTGGCCCGGGCCGAGCGCAGGTCGACGGCGTAGGGGTGCGCGAGCGACCAGCGCATCGCGGCGCCGACGACCTGGACGGTCACCACCGCCAGCATCGCGAGCAGGGCGGTCGTCTCGGTGGGGGTGGGTACGCCGGCGCGCAGCCCACCCAGGGCCATGGTCACCAGGCTGGCCGCGACGAGGAACTCCGCGAGGACCCACGCCCGCGCGACGAACACGGTGCCCGCACCCACCGGCAGGCTCTCGCGCCACAGGCCTCCGCGCCCGTCGAGGCACCACGCGTTGACGCCGAAGAGCAGCGCCCCGCCGGAGGCCACCAGGCCGGGCAGGATGATCAGCTGCACCCAGTCGAGGTCGCCGACGAGCGCGACCACCCCGGGGCCGATCGCCAGGACCGCGAGCCCGCGACGCATCGGCACGGCCCGCCAGACCGAGCCGCGGTCGGTGCGCAGCAGCACCGCCAGGTCGCTGTGCGGCAGCGGACGGGCGCGGTGCGACTCGCTCTCCACCCGCAGCTCGTCGTGGGGCACCCGACGGGTCGCGAGGTGCGCGGGCACCGCCCCCAGGACGACCGCGGCCAGCGACAGGCCCAGCAGAGCGCCGACCACGCCCCACCAGGCCGCGGTCACGCCGCCGACCGACAGCGCGACGACGCGGACCGTCGGCACCTGGTCCAGCAGCGGCACCAGCCGCTGGTCGAGCTGGAGCAGCAGCACCGCGACGACCGCCACGACGGTCAGCAGGCGCACGCCCACCTCCCCGAACCTCAGCCGACGCACACCCTCGACCGTCCACGCCACCACCTGGCCGACCGCGGTGGCCACCACCAGCCACAGCAGCATCGCCACCTGCAGCGTCGGCAGCGGCTCTCGGCCCCCGCCGTAGGAGGCCGCACCCAGCAGCGTCCACGCCTGGAGCAGCCAGGCGATGTTCAGCGGCGCCAGGACCAGTGCCCCGAGGTGGTCGGTCGTCGGGCTGATCGGGTGGATCGAGGCGGGGTCGCGCGCCAGCAGCTCGCGCCCGCCCCCGGAGGCCACGGCGGACACGACCGCGACCAGCACCAAGCCGGCCAGCGCGGTGGGCAGCAGCAGGAGGACGTCCTGGGCCCGCCCGGGGCCGCCCGCACCCGGGAGGTACGCGGGGACCACCGCGATCGCGGCCGTCGCCAGCGCGAAGACGAGCAGGCCGACCCGGAAGGCCCGCGGGCGGCGTACGTGGGCGGCGCGGAAGCGCAGCAGCGTGCCGACGTCGGCGACCGCCCTGGCCTGATCGCGCAGGAGGCCCTCAGTCCAGGAGCGAGCGGTAGGCACGGGCGCCCTCCTCACCGGCCATGTCGAGCGCGCTCATCTCCGCGACCTGCGCGCCACCGCGCAGCACGGACACCGTCGAGCAGGCCTCGATCGCCAGCTCGCGCAGATGGGTCGAGACCAGCACCGCGGCACCGCGCGAGCGGGCGTCGGCGACCACCTCCAAGGTGGCCTCGACCCCCAGCGGGTCCACGCCGTCGAAGGGCTCGTCGAGCAGCAGCACCTCGGGCTCGTGCAGCGCGGCGAGCACGACCGAGAGCCGGCGCCCCATGCCGTGGGAGAAGCCGGCGGTGACCCGGTGCGCGACGTCGCCGAGCTCGAACCGCTCCAGCAGGTCGCGGGCCCGCGGCTCCCCCCCGGCCGGCAGCCGCCGCAGCCGCGCGGCCAGCTGCAGGTGCTCCCAGGGGGTCGCACGCGGCACCAGCCCACCCACGTCGGGGCAGTACCCGACAGCACGCTTGGCGGCCATCGGGTGCCGCAGCACGTCGTGACCGGCCACCAGGACCGTGCCGCTCGTCGGCGGCACCACCCCGGCCAGCACCCGCATCGTGGTCGACTTGCCGGCCCCGTTGCGCCCCAGCAGTGCCGTCGCGCGACCGGCGTACGCCGTCAGGTGCACGCCCCCCACGGCCTCGACCTCGCCGAACCGCACGTGCAGGTCCCGCACCTCCACGAGCGCACGGCCCGTCTCTCCCGCTCCCTCTCCCACCGGACCATGGTGACCGCTCCCGCCCGCCCGCACCCCACATTCGGCCGAGACGTCACTCGCGCACGGCCGAGAGGTCGCTCGCGCACGCACTCGAGCCGCCACCCCGTGCGGGAGTGACGGCTCGAGCGTGCGTCAGTGACGTCTCGGCGACGCGGGATCAGGCGGGGAAGGACTCGCCCTTCGCCACCAGGTCGCGGAGGTACTGCGTGGGGCGGAACCGCTCGCCGTACTTGTCGGCCAGGTCGTCGGCGCGCTTCACGAACGCCGCCAGGCCGATCTCACCGGCGGCGACGGTGCCCTCGGGGCCCTCGTAGCCGGTCATGTACTGCGCGGCGCCACCGGTCATCGGGGGGAAGCCGATGCCCATGATCGAGCCGATGTTCGCGGCGGCCGCCGACTCGATGACGCCCTCCTCGAAGCACTTGGCGGTCTCGATCGCCTCGGCGAACAGCATCCGCTCCTTCATGTCGACGAACGGGATCTGCTCCTCGGCGACCGGGTAGACCTCAGACAGGCCCGACCAGATGGAGCCGCGCTTGCCGTCGACGTACTCGAAGAAGCCGGCGCCCTTGAGGCGCGAGGGGCGCCCGAGCTCGATCATCTTCTCCACGACCAGCGAGCCGGGGTGCGGCTCGTAGGTGCCGCCGTCGCGCTCGGCCGCGTCCTTGGTGGCCTTGGCGATCTTGGCCATCAGCTCCATGTTGAGCTCGTCGGTCAGCTGCAGCGGGCCGACGGGGTAGCCGGCCTGGGTGGCGGCGCGCTCGACGGAGTACGGCGCGGAGCCCTCGGCCAGCAGGGCCAGGCCCTCGTTGACCATCGTGCCGATGACGCGCGAGGTGTAGAAGCCACGGCTGTCGTTGACGACGATCGGGGTCTTCTTGATCTGCTGCACCACGTCGTAGGCCTTGGCCAGCGCCTCGTCGGAGGTGTCCTTGCCCTTGATGATCTCGACCAGCGGCATCTTGTCGACGGGGCTGAAGAAGTGCAGACCGATGAAGTCCGCCGGGCGGTCCACGCCGGTGGCGAGCTCGGTGATCGGCAGCGTCGAGGTGTTGGAGCACAGGAGCGCGTCGGCGTTCACGTGCTTGGCGGCCTCGGCGAAGACCTGGTGCTTCAGCGACGGGTCCTCGAAGACGGCCTCGATGACCAGGTCGCAGCCGGCCAGGTCGGCGTAGTCGTCGGTCGGGGTGATCCGGCCGAGCAGCTTGTCGGACTTCTCCTGGGTGAGCTTGCCGCGGGAGACGGCCTTCTCGTTGATCTTCTCGGAGTACGCCTTGCCCTTGGCCGCGGCCTCGGCCGAGACGTCCTTGAGCACGACCTCCATGCCGGCGCGGGCGCAGGAGTAGGCGATGCCCGCACCCATCATGCCGGCGCCGAGGACGGCGACCTTGGTGGCCTTCCAGGGCTCGATGCCCTGGGGGCGCAGCTTGCCGGCGTTGATCGCCTGCAGGTCGAAGAAGAACGCCTGGATCATGTTCTTCGAGCCCTGGTTGACGATGAGGTTCGTCAGGTAGCGCGACTCGATCCGCGAGGCGGTGTCGAAGTCACGGTTGGCGCCCTCGACGGCCGCGGACAGGATCGCGCGGGCGGCGGGGTAGACCGCGCCCTTGGTCTGCTTGCGCAGCAGGGCGGGGAAGGCGGGCAGGAAGCCGGCCAGGGCCGGGGACTTCGGCGAGCCGCCGGGCATCTTGTAGCCGGGCGCGTCCCACGGGTTCTGGTGGGCGTCGGGATTGGCGAGGATCCACGCCTTCGCCGCGGGGACGAGCTCCTCACGGGTGGCGACCAGCTCGTCGACCAGACCCTTGGCCTTGGCCTCGGCCGGGCTGAACTGCTTGCCCTCGAGCAGGAAGCCCATCAGGCCCTCCTGCAGGCCGAACATCCGCACGATGCGGGTCACGCCGCCACCGCCGGGCAGCAGGCCGAGGCTGACCTCGGGCAGGCCGAGCTTGACCGAGCGGTCGTCCACGGCGATGCGGCGGTTGCAGGCGAGGGTGATCTCGAGGCCGCCACCCAGCGCGGCGCCGTTGATGGCGGCGACCACGGGCTTGGGCAGCTTCTCCAGGCGGCGCAGGCCGGCCTTGACGTCCTCGGCCATCTTGAAGACGTCCTCGGCGTCCTCGGGGCCGGCGGTGACCATGCCCTTGAGGTTGCCGCCGGCGAAGAAGGTCTTCTTCGCCGAGGCGATCACGACGCCCTTGATCGACGACTCGTCCGCGGCGAGCTCGTCGTAGAGGCGGTCGATCGCGGTGTTGATCGACGCCCGGTAGAGGTCGTTCATCGTGTTGGCCGACGACGTGGGGTCGTCGAGGGTGAGGGTGACGATGCCGTCGGCGTCCTTCTCGTAGCGGACGGCGCTCTGCTCGGTGGTGGTGCTCATGTCTGTTCTGGGTTCCTGTTCGGTCTCAGGTCGGTGGTCGAGGTGCGAGGAGCGCCAGCGACGAGCCTCGAGACCCGGTGAGGGTCCGCGGCGCCGTACGCCGGCGTCGTCGCCGATCGCAGCCGGGTCTCGAGGCTCAGGCCTGGCGGCCTTCGCACCTCGACCAGCGGAGGGGGACGGTCAGACGATCTCGACGATGGTGGCGATGCCCATGCCGCCGCCGACGCAGAGCGTGGCGAGGCCGCGCTTCTGGTCGCGGCGCTGGAGCTCGTCGATGAGGGTGCCGAGAATCATCGCGCCGGTGGCGCCGAGCGGGTGGCCCATCGCGATCGCGCCACCGTTGACGTTGGTGATCTCGTCGGTGATGCCCATGTCGCGCATGAAGCGCATCGCGACGGCGGCGAACGCCTCGTTGATCTCGAAGAGGTCGATGTCCTTGGTCTCCAGGCCGGCCTTCGCCAGCGCCTTGCGGGCGGCGGGGGCGGGACCGGTGAGCATGATCGTCGGGTCAGCGCCGGAGACGGCCATGGACACGATGCGGGCGCGCGGGGTGAGCCCGAGCTCGGCGCCGATCTCCTCGGTGCCGATGGCCATCAGGGCGGCGCCGTCGACGATGCCCGAGGAGTTGCCGGCGTGGTGGACGTGGTTGATCTTCTCGACCCAGTGGTACTTCTCCAGCGCCACGTCGTCGAAGCCGGCGTCGGCACCGATCTGGGCGAAGGAGGGCTTGAGACCGGCCAGGCCCTCGACGCTGGTGTCGGGGCGGATCAGCTCGTCGTGGTCGAGGATCGTGAGGCCGTTGGCGTCCTTGACCGGGATGACCGAGTCGGTGAAGTAGCCGTTGGCCCAGGCCTTGGCGGCGCGGTGGTTGGACTCGGCCGCGAACGCGTCGACGTCCTCGCGGCTCCAGCCCTCGATCGTGGCGATCAGGTCGGCGCCGATGCCCTGCGGCACGAAGCCGGCCTTGAAGGCGGTGGCCGGGTCGGAGGCCCAGGCGCCGCCGTCGGAGCCCATCGGGACGTTGGACATCGACTCCACGCCGCCGGCGAGGATCAGGTCCTCCATGCCGCCGCGGATGCGACCGGCGGCCTGGTTGACCGCCTCCAGGCCCGAGGCGCAGAAGCGGTTGAGCTGCACGCCCGCGACGGTGTCGGGGTAGCCCGCGGCCAGAGCGGCCGTCTTGGCGATGTCGCCGCCCTGCTCGCCCAGCGGCGAGACGACGCCCAGCACCACGTCGTCGACGCGGGCGGGGTCCAGGCCGGGGTTGCGGGTCTTGATCTCGTCGAGCAGGCCGACGACGAGGTCGACCGGCTTGACCTCGTGCAGCGAGCCCGCCGCCTTGCCCTTGCCTCGCGGCGTACGGATGTGGTCGTACACGAATGCTTCAGCCATGACCGTCCTCGGTTCTCGGTGGTCAGGTGGCGCTCCACGACCGGCCCCGGGACGGGGCCGTCGGGCGTCGCTGACCACGGCAGTACGTTGTGGAATCGATTGTGACACCATTACTGTCACTGTCGTCAAGGACCGGACCGCACCGGAAGGGGTGTGATGGGCACCACGTCGGACGCGGGCGCGACGGGCTCGACCCCCTCTCCCGCTCCCTCTCCTGGCTCGGCCGAGGCCAAGCCGGAGGAGCTGCTAACCCTCGAGGAGCTGACCACGAGGGTCGGCATGAGCGTCCGCAACGTCCGCTTCTACACCTCCAAGGGCCTGGTGCCACCGCCGATCCGCCGGGGTCGGTCGGGCTTCTACACCCCCGATCACGTCTCCCGGCTCGAGCTGGTCCGCGAGCTGCAGAGCCACGGCTTCACGCTCTCGGCGATCGAGAAGTACCTCGCGGCCGTGCCCGAGGACGCCACGCCGGAGCAGATCGCCCTGCACCGCACGATGCTCGCGCCGTGGCAGGCGGAGGCGGTGGTGGAGCTGACCACCGAGGAGCTCGCCGCCCGCGCCGGCCGCACGCTGACCCCCGACGACCTGCAGCTGCTCGGCGCCCTCGGGATCGTCCACGGTGCGGGCGAGGACAGGTGGGCGGTCACCCCGACCCAGCTCGCGGTCGGGGTCGGGCTGATCGACCTCGGCTTCCCCACCGAGACGGCGGTGGCCGCCGCCGAGGTCTACGCCCGGCACGGTCGCGAGGTGGCCGAGGAGCTCAACGAGCTGTTCCGGACCCAGGTCTGGCCGGCGTACAAGGAGGCCGGGGCGTCGGCGGAGACCATCCGCGAGGTGGTGGAGCGGATCAAGCCGCTCTCGATCGCCAGCCTGGTCAGCGCCTACGAGCAGGCCATGGACGAGACCCGCCGCGAGCGCATCCGCGCCCGGGCCGAGCGCGGCTCGAAGTAGCCCGAGCGCCCCGAGCGCGACTCAGCCCTCGTCCTCCTCCGGGCTCTCGCCGCGCACGGTGGCCTCGATCCGCAACGCCAGGCGCCCCACCCGCTCGAGCTGGTCGACGGCGTCGTCGAGCGGCGTCGTCGCACCCCCGTCCGGGTCCTCGGGAGCGTCGTCACCGGCCAGCCTGGCCACCCGGGTGCGTGCGAGTGCCACCGCGAGCCGCGCTGCGGTCAGCGCGTTGTTGAGGTCGTGCACGAGGGCGGCGACGTCGGTGACCGTCTCGTCGCCCGCTGCAGGCTGCCCTGCCGACCGCCCTGCCGACTCGACCCCCGACTCCGGCTGCTCACCCTCCACCGCGGTCCAGCGGTAGCCGGCGCCGCTCTCGGTGGCGATGTAGCGCGGGGCACTGGCGTCGTCGCCGATCTTGGCGCGCAGGGTGCGCAGGTGGGCGCGCAGCGCGGCCCGGGTCTCGTCCCCGTGGCTGCCGTCCCAGACCTCGGCGAGCATCCAGCGGTGCGTGAGCAGCTTGCCCGGGTTCGCCACCAGGGCGCCGAGGATCCGCCACTCGGTCGGCGTGAGGTGCACGCGCTCGCCGGCCACGGACACCGTGCGGGCAGCGAGGTCGATCTCCAGCGCCCCGTAGGTGCGCTGCGCGGACTCCTCCTCGCCGCGGCGGGGTCGGCGCAGCAGCGCCCGCAGCCGGGCGAGCAGCTCGTCGGGACCGAAGGGCTTGCGGAGGTAGTCGTCGGCGCCGGCCTCGAAGGCGGCCAGCATCCGGCGCGGGTCGGTGGCACCGGTGAGCACGAGCACCGGGACGTCGGACCAGGTGCGCAGCTCGGCGAGCACCTCGATCCCGTCGCCGTCGGGCAGCGACAGGTCCAGCACCACGACGTCCGGCGCGGAGGCGGCAGCGGTCGACAGGGCCTCGCCCTTGTCCGCGGCGCCGGCGACGTCGAGACCCGCCCTGGACAGCATCTGGCGCAGGGCGGCCTGCAGCTGCAGGTCGTCGTCCACGACCAGTGCCTTCACCGGCTCGGGGCCGTCCATCGATGCGGGCGTCATCCCAGCAGCGCCTCGATGCGCGGGAGCAGGTCGACGATGCCGTCGGGCTTGACGAGGTAGTCCGAGACGCCCGCCTGGGCCCCTCGCTCGCGGTCCTCGGCACGGGAGTGCGCGGTCAGCGCCCAGACGGGTACGTCGGCGACGGCCGCGTCCGCGCGGATCCGACGGGTCACCTCGAACCCGTCGAGGGTCCCGGGGAGCCCGACGTCCACCAGGGCCAGGTCGGGCCGGACCTGCTGGACCAGCGCGACCCCCTGCTCACCGTCCACGGCCACGTGGACCTCGTGACCCGCGTCCACGAGGACCGCGCTGAGCAGCCTGGAGACATCAGGGTCGTCCTCGACGACCACGATCAACGCCACCTGGGTACCCTCCTGGTGAGACGCTCCCGGCGACCCGTGCCGGTGTTGACCCAGCCTAGCGTCGCCTTCGTCGCCCTCTGGGCTAGCGCTGTCGGGTGACCCGGCCGGGCGACGCGCCACCTACGCTCAGGACATGGGTATGCGCGTTCTCGTCACCGGGGCCACCGGCTTCATCGGCGCCCGTCTGGTGCCTGCACTCCTCGAGGCCGGGCACGAGGTGCGGGCGATGACCCGCCGCCCGGAGTCCTACGACGGGCCCGGCACCCCCGTCCGCGGCGACGTCTTCGACCCCGGCTCGCTCGCCGAGCCGCTGGAGGGCGTCGACGCCGCGATCTACCTCGTGCACTCCCTGGACGACCAGGACTTCGAGCGCAAGGACGCCGAGGCGGCCTCTGCCTTCGGGCTGGCCGCCGCCGCCCAGGGCGTCGGGCAGATCGTCTACCTCGGCGGCCTCGGCAAGGACGGGGAGGACCTCTCGCCCCACCTGCGCTCCCGGCGCGAGGTCGAGCGGCTGCTCGGCGAGGCGGGTGTCCCGGTGACGGTGCTGCGCGCCGCCATCGTGGTGGGCGCCGGCGGCGTCTCGTGGGACATGACCCGCGAGCTGGTGAAGAACCTGCCCGCCATGGTCGTGCCGCGCTGGGCCTCGACGCGCACCCAGCCGATCGCCGTGGACGACGTCATCCGCTACCTCGTGGGCGTCATCGGCAACGAGCAGGCCAAGGGACGCGTCTTCGAGGTCGGTGGCGCCGACCAGCTCTCCTACAAGGGGATGCTGCAGCAGGCCGGCGAGGTGATGCACGGGCGCCGGGTCCCCATCCTCCAGGTCCCGGTCGGCACCCCCATGCTCAGCGAGTGGTGGATCAAGCTGGTCACCGGCGTGGACGCCACCACGGCGGGCAACCTCATCGAGTCGATGGGCACCGAGGTCCTCCAGACCGACCACAGCATCCGGGACGTGGTGCCGGGCGAGCCGCTGACCTACGCCGAAGCGGTCGGTCGAGCCTTGGCCGAGGACGACCAGGCCTGACGTCGCCTCCCCTGCGGGATCGATGGTTCCTGGCGCGGCGCGACATCCGCTGCCGGGAGGGTGAGCTCGAAGCTCTTGGACCATCCGTCACGGTCCACGATCGAGATCTCGCCACCGTGCCGCTCGACGATGCGGCGGCAGACCGCCAGCCCCACACCGTTGCCGGTCGCGTGGCGCGCGCCGGACTCCCCGCGCTTGAAGATCTCGAAGACCAGGTCCCGCTCGGTCTCGGGGATCGTGATGCCGCGGTCGGCGACGTGCACCAGGATGCGTCCCTCGGGGGTCGTCACCGTCCCCACGGAGACGTCCACGGGTCCCTCGCCCTGGGTGTACTTCACGGCGTTGCCGATCAGGTTGGTCAGCAGCCGGCGCACGAGGCGGGCATCTGCTCGCACGGGTGACCACGGGCCGGCCTCGAGTCGGACCGGTCGTCCCGACGACTCCTGCACCCCGGAGACGATCTCTTGCACCAGCGGGGCCAGGTCCAGACGAGCCACCTCGACGGGGACCTGCCCGAACTCCAGGAGGTCGTCGATCAGCGTCATGCCGCGCACGGCAGCGGCATCGATCCGCTCCAGGATGCGTTCGTGCGCGGGGTCGCCCTCGGCATGCAGCATCTGCACGCCGAGGACCACGGCGCTCAACGGTCCGCGCAGGTCGTGCGCCGCAGCCGCAGTGAAGTCACGCAGGTCCCGATTGGCCAGGCGCAGCTCCTCCGAGGCGACCCGCAGCTCGGCCAGCGCCCGGTCGGCGACCTCCCTCGCCTCCTCGGCCTCGCTGCGGCGTACGTCGGCGGTGGTCAGGCGCACGCCCGACAACCAGACCAGCGCGCCGGTGAGGAGGGCCACGCTCGTGGCATAGAGCGCCATCACGAAGCCGGGCCCGAAGTCGTTGCGCATCATCCAGAGCCCGACCCAGCCCAGCACGGTGGGGATCACGAGCACCGCGGGCAGCAAGGTGCGTGCCAGACGGCCCCCCAGGGTGCGCGAGCGGGCCAGCTTGGTCAGTCCGACCTCGCCGCTGCCGGAGACCAGGGCCATGCCCAGCAGGGCGATGCCGAGCGCGGTGTGGAGCGCCAGGGTCTGGAAGTAGCCGACGTCGTAGAGGTCGCTGGGTCCGAACGCGTAGCCGGACAGGCCCACCAGCCCGATGGTGAGCGCCAGCACGCCCGCACTGTGGGCGACCAACGTGCGCCCCGCCACCGTGGCGAGCAGCGAGAAGGCGATGACCAGGTGGGCGACGGCAGTGATGCCCGACATCCGGCCCTCGTTCTGGCTCATGTCGCCCAGGATCGTGATCGGGTAGCTCCACCCGGCCAGCTCGGTCACCAGACCGGTCCCCGCGACGACCACGACCGAGAGGACCGCCAGCAGCGCCACCACCTTCGGCACCCGGTCGCGCGCCCATCCGCAGTGCAACAGCAGCGTCGCCAGCCCGAGCAGCACGAAGTCGAGGGCGGTGGCCGGCTGCATCGCGACCAGCACGGGGAAGAGCCGGGTGATGGTCTCGTCACCGGTGAGCCAGCCGAGGAGGACCAGCAACCCCAGCAGGGTCACTCCTACGCTGAGCAGTCCCACGACCACCGGCGTACGCCGCGTCGGCTTCACGCTCACCTCCTGGTCGGTCGCGACCATCCTCGCAGGTGCGGGCGTGACGAGCGGCCGGCCCTCACCGCGGCGACCGACAGAGGACCAGCGGAGGCGGGCGTCAGGTCACGCGGGGTCGGCTCGCCGGGCTTCGCCGCGCGTGAGTCGCTCCCGGTGCTCGGCGATGACCGTCTCCAGGGCCTTGAGTCCCTTGCGCATCACCGACGGCTCGGTCGTGGGCAGGGCCGACCAGACGCACACGGGGAGGTCTGGGTGACTGCGCGACAGCCGCCTTCGCACCTCGGCGCCGTCCATGCCGCCCATGCGCAGGTCGGAGAGGACGAGGGCGGGCGGGGAGGCATCGACCAGGTCCAGTGCTCCCTCACCGGAGTCGGCCTCGACGACCTCGAAGCCCGAGGCCACCAGGTGCAGGCGTACCAGGGCGCGGAAGTCGTCGTCGTCGTCGACGACGAGCACCGCACTCCGTCCCATGACTGTGTCCCCTCAGTCCCTGCACCGCTCGACGTGGACCGTCTCCACGCCCGCCCTCGTCTACACAGTGACCCCGGGGGACCCGCGAGAACAGGGCGCTGGCTTCATCTTCATGCCTTCTTCGCAGGTCAGGACGCGCGCAAACGGTTGCGTGCCGCCGTCTTCACAAGATCCCCACGTGCTGGGTGAAGCCGTTCACACATCGTTGTCGGCGGGGCTGTCATCGTCGTTCGACACCGCGATGAGGAGGTCTTGCGATGGAGCTGGTGCAGGTACGACGCAGCACGGCGTGGCTGGTCTCGCAGGACGGGGAGCCGATCCCCGCCCGGGACGTCGCCCACCACGACCCGACCGCCTGCCTGGGGGCCCGGGTCGTCGTCGAGGACCTCGACGGCGCCCTCCACCTCGCCCAGATCGAGCCCGTGGTGACGCCGGCGGGACGCATCGACGTCGCCGTCCGCATCCGCCTGCGTGTCACGGTCAGCGAGGCGCTGGCGCTGGGCGCCTACCGGGACCCGTCGGTCCAGGCGCCGTGGGAGACGACACCGTCGCTGCTGCGTACCTTCCGCCGCGACCGGCAGCTGATCGTCGACCGGTTGGACCAGGAGCGCCCGATCGACTGACCTCGCTCAGAGGAAGATCAACGGCAGCAGGACGAGCATCGACAGCGACCAGGTCAGGTGCGTGATGATCGGGGCCAGGATGCCGCCGGACGCCCGCCGCTCCAACCCGACGACGACGCCGAGGAGCACCGCGGCGAAGCTCAGCATCAGGTTGCCCGTCGCCATCGTGGCGATGGTGTAGGCGATGGTCGTGACGGTCACCGGGTGCTTCGGCACAGCGGCGTACGCCGCGCCGCGGAAGAACAGCTCCTCGGCGACGCCGTTGACGGCCGTGATGAGCGCCAACACCCACAGCGTGCTCTCGCCGGTGTAGGCCAGGACGTCGCGGATCTGCTCGGTGAGCGGGTCCAGGAACGACAGCGAGCGCACCAGCAGGCCGCCCGCGGTGAAGATACCGACCATCACGGCCCCCACCACGAAGGGCGTGAGCACGGGGCGGACGTGGGCGTCGCGCAACGCGATCCGGCCCAGGTGCAGCGGGCCGGATGCGAAGGCACCCACGGTCCAGAGCGCGGCCATCACCAGGGTGAAGACGTAGAACTGGGTCGAGCCCGGCTCGGTGCGCAGCGAGAAGCCGAGCACCACCGCCCCCACCAGGACGAAGGCGATCACCACGAGCTGTCGGCGCCGCAGCGCCCGGGGCGACTCGCGATGGTCCCGCGGGACCATGTCCCACAGAGCGCGACGCACCTGCGACCTCATGGCGATCTCCTCCTGCTCCTGGGTGCGCGTCCCGGGTCAGCGCGCCTTCGCGCTGAAGGACGCCGCACTGTGGCGGGACTTCTGACCGACGCCCTGGGCGCGTCCGCCGGTGGATCCGCCGCCTTGGCGGGTCTGGCCCGAGCGCTGGCCCGAGCGCTGGCCCGAGCGCTGACCCGAGCGCTGGCCGGCCTGGCCCCCGCCCTGCTTGGCCTGCCCGGAGCCGGAGCCACCGCGTCCCCGGCGCGACCGGGAGCGGCCGCCGCCGGAACCCTGCGGCGTGCGCTTGGCGGCGCCGTTGCCGGCACTGCCGCCCGAGCCCTCGCTCCCGGAGCGCTGGGTGGGCGGGGTGAGCACGAGGCCTCCGGGCACGAGCACCCGCTCTCCGGGCGCGAGCTCGGTGAGCACGGGGTGCCCCGGGCCCTCGAGCACGGTGATGCGCGGCTTGATGCCCGCGGCCCGGGCGAGGTCGCGCACGTCACGGTCCTGCTCGGGGGTGCTGAGGGTGACGACGGTGCCGGCGGAGCCGGCCCGCGCCGTACGGCCCGAGCGGTGCAGGTAGGCCTTGTGCTCGGCCGGCGGGTCGGCGTGGACGACGAGGGAGACGTCGTCCACGTGGATGCCGCGCGCCGCGATGTCGGTCGCGACCAGGGTGGTGGCCCGGCCGGAGTGGAAGGCCTCCATGTTGCGGGTGCGGGCGCCCTGACCGAGGTTGCCGTGCAGCTCGACGGTCGGCACGCCGGCCTTGTTGAGCTGCCGGGTCAGCGCCTTCGCGCCGTGCTTGGTGCGGGTGAAGACGACCGTGCGGCCCGGCGCGCTGGTCAGGTCGACCAGGGTGGGCAGCCGGTGCTCGCGGGCGAGCCGCAGGACGTGGTGGTCCATCTTCTTCACCGGCGACTGCGGCGAGTCGGCCTCGTGGGTCACGGGCTGGTCGAGGAACTGCTTGACCAGCACGTCGACGGCCTTGTCGAGGGTCGCGGAGAAGAGCAGGCGCTGCCCGCCCTTGGGCGTCGCGTTGAGCAGCCGGCGGACGGCCGGGAGGAAGCCGAGGTCGGCCATGTGGTCGGCCTCGTCGAGCACGCTGATCTCGATGGCATCGAGGCGGCAGTGCCCCTGGCCGATGAGGTCCTCGAGGCGGCCGGGGCAGGCGATGAGGACGTCCACCCCCTTGCGCAGCGCCTGGACCTGGGGGTTCTGGCCGACGCCGCCGAAGACGGTGCGGCTGGTGAGGCCGGCGGCCTCGGCGAGCGGGACCAGGGACTCCTGGACCTGCTGGGCCAGCTCGCGCGTCGGCACGAGGACCAGCGCACGGGGCCGCGTGGAGGCAGCCGAGCGTCCGCCGGCGAGGCGGGCGACGAGCGGCAGCAGGAAGGCGAAGGTCTTGCCGGAGCCGGTCCGGCCGCGGCCGAGGACGTCCCGGCCGGCGAGCGAGTCGGGCAGCGTGGCCGCCTGGATCGGGGTCGGGGTGGTGATGCCGCGCTTCGCGAGGACGGCCGCCAGGTCGGCGGGCAGGCCCAGGTCGGCGAAGGAGGGCAGGGTCGACGAAGGGGTCGAAGAAGGGTTGGACAAGGGATCTCTCACTGCAGGGTGTCCCACCAGGTCGTCCGCGGCAACGGGTGCGGTGCGGACGTGCCTCCCAGGAGGGAGGGGAGCGGCGCGGTGGCCGACTCTGGAGCCCGGGGCGAGACCGGAACGGGCTGCTCCCCAGCGTACGGGGAGCAGCCCGGTCGGCCTAACGGTCGGTGCCAGGAGTGGCACGACTCACGTGAGCCCGTCCTTGAGCTTCTTGCCGGCGTCCTTGACCTTCTCACCGGCGTCCTTGACGGCCGCCGAGGCCTGGTCGCCCTTGCCCTCGGCCTTCATCTCGTCGTCGTTGGCCGCGTCGCCGTAGGCCTCCTTGCCCTGGCCCTTCAGCTCCTCGGCCTTGTTGGACAGCTTGTCGTCCAGTCCCATGGATTCCCCTTTCGAGAGGTGCCTCGGATGAGCTTTCCCCTCCATGGAACCCGGCCTGACGCACTGGCTGTTCACCCCGGCGGGTCCGCCCGCCGGGGTGGGTTTGCCGGCGTCGTACGGCGGTGATGATGGTCCCTCAGGCGCGGCACCTCAGGCATGGCACCTCAGGCATGGCACCTCAGGCGAACTCCAGCACCCCGTCGTCGAGCTCGCCGCGACGGATGTGGCGTACGTCGACGAGGTAGTTCTGCTTGAGCAGCCACGGCGCGCGGTCACCCTGCACGGGCAGGTCATCCAGCGCACGCAGGACGTAGCCGGACTGGAAGTCCATGAAGGGCCGCTCCCCCACGCCCTGGTCGCGGCGCGGCACGAAGGACCGCTGACCGGTGCGGTCGAGGTGGTCGAGCATCCGGCAGACGAAGTCGCTGACCAGGTCGGCCTTGAGGGTCCAGGAGGCGTTGGTGTAACCGATGGTGAACACGAAGTTCGGCACGTCGGAGAGCATCAGCGCCTTGTAGGCCATCGTGTCGTGCAGCTTCACCTCCGCGCCGTCGACGGTCATCGTGAAGCCACCGAACGGCTTGAGCTTGAGCCCGGTGGCGGTGACGATCACGTCGGCGTCGAGGTGCTCGCCGGAGGTGAGCCGGATGCCGGTCTCGTCGAAGGTCTCGATGGTGTCGGTGACGATGCTCGCGCCGCCGCTGCGCAGCGCCTTGAACAGGTCGGCGTTCGGCACGACGCACAGGCGCTGGTCCCACGGGTCGTAGCTGGGGTTGAAGTGGGTGTCGACGTCGACGTGGTCGGGGACGAGCTTCACCGTCTGGCTGCGGATGTACTTCCGCGCCCACGCGGGCCACTTCTGGAACGCCTGGTAGGACCCGACCTGCATCAGGATGTTGGCCCAGCGCACGACCGGGTAGCGCACCTGCTCCGGCAGCCTGGCCAGCTTGCGGGCCAGTGGGTCACGGGCCGGGCGGTTCAGGACGTACGTCGGTGAGCGCTGCAGCATCGTGACGTGCTCGGTCTCGCCGGCCATCGCGGGCACCAGCGTGATCGCGGTGGCGCCCGACCCTATGACCACGACCTTCTTGCCCGTGTGGTCGAGGTCCTCGGGCCAGAACTGCGGGTGCACGATCTCGCCCTGGAACCGCTCGGCCCCGGGGAACTCCGGCGCGTGACCGGTGTCGTAGTCGTAGTAGCCCGAGCAGCCCCACAGCAGCCCCGTCGTGATCGTCCTGGTCTCCGACTCCCCGCCGGTCGAGCCTGTCGAGACCTCGACGGTCACGGTCCACCGCTGGTCGGTGGAGTCCCAGGCAGCCGCGACGACCTTGTGCCGGTAGCGGATCAGCTCGTCGACGCCGTACTCCTCCGCGACCGTGCGGAGGTAGTCGAGGATCAGCGGACCGTCGGCCAGCGAGGTGTCGCTGGGCCAGGGGCGCCAGCGGTAGCCGAAGGTGAACATGTCGGAGTCCGAGCGGATGCCGGGGTAGCGGAACAGGTCCCACGTGCCACCGAGGCTCTCGCGGGCCTCGAGCACCGCGACGGTGCGGCCGGGGTGGCGGCTGCGCAGCTGGGCGGCGGCGCCGATGCCGGACAGGCCGGCCCCCACCACCAGGACGTCGACGTGCTCGGGCTGGGTCTGGCTCATGGGGTGACGGTAGCCGAGAACCGGCGCTATTGACAGATGTTCATTAGGCGGGCTGGGTGGTCGAGCAGTGAGGAGCGCCAGCGACGAACGGGCGTCGAGACCAACCGCCTCAGCCCGGCAGTCTCGACGCGCGCTCGCTGGCGCTCGCTGCTCGACCACCGTCCTCAGCGCGCGAAGAGCTCCACGAAACGGGCGAGCAGGCGGGGCGGCTCGGTGACCCGGGCGGCGCGCGCGGAGTCGATGAGGGCACTGGCGCCGGCGGGCTCGAAGTATCCGTAGTGGCGGTAGACCTCGATCCGGGTCACCAGCCCGTCGTTGTCGAGCTCGGGGTGGAACTGGGTCGCGTAGACCCGCGAGCCCAGGCGGAACGCCTGCACAGGACAGGTGGCCGAGGAGGCGAGCAGCACCGCGCCCCGAGGGAGCGTGTGGACGGCCTCCTTGTGACCGAGGAAGGCGTCGAAGGTCGCCGGCAGCACGCCGAGGAGCGGGTCCTCGCGCCCGGCGTCGGTCAGCGTGATCGGCAGCGCCCCGATCGGTTCGCCGTAGGTCCGGTCGACCAGGCCGCCCAGCAGCCCTCCGAGGGTGCCGATGCCGTAGCAGCAGCCCAGGAACGCGGTGTCGGTCTCGATCACCTGCAGCGCCAGCGCCCGGAGCTCGGCCTCGGCACGCAGCTGCGCCGGCGACTTCAGCTCCTCGGGGTCGGAGACGTTGAACGGACCGCCCCCGAGGATGACCCCGGACCAGTCGTCGAGGTCGACCTCGCCGAGCACGTCGGTGAGCGAGTCGCGCTCCAGCCGCACCCGCCGGCACTCGGACTCCTCGAGCCCTGAGAAGCGGAGGACGGCGTCGTACTCACCGTCGGCGGCGCGGTCCTCGGCGCGCGTGCCGAGGAAGAGGAAGGGCCGCACGCGGGCAAGCCTAAGAAGGAACCTAGGCCTGGACGGCCGCACCCCGCTCGATGAGACCGTCGACGTCCTCCACGCCCCACGCGGCGAGCGCCTCACGGGTGTGGATGCCGGCCTTGGCCGACGGCGGGAGGCCCAGCGTGGCCGGCGTGCGGGAGAAGCGCGGCGCCGGCTGCGGCTGCACGACGCCGTCCTTCTCGACGAACACCTGGCGCGCCGCCATGTGCGGGTGGTCCTTGGCCTCGCTCATCGGGATGATCCCGGCGACACAGGCGTCGGTGCCCTCGAAGAGCTCGACCCACTCGGCCTGCGTGCGCTGCTTGAAGGTCTCGGCGAAGAGGGCGCGCATCTCGTCGAAGCGGTCGAACTCCATCTGCCCCGGGCAGCGGTCGCCGAGGTCGAGCAGGCGCACCAGCTCGGCGAAGAACTGCGGCTCCAGCGCCCCGACGCTCATGTGCCGCCCGTCGGAGGTCTCGTAGACGTCGTAGAACGGGGCGCCGCCGTCGAGCAGGTTGGCCGCACGCTCCTCGCGGAAGGTGCCCGCGTGCAGGAAGGCGGCGGTCATCGCGTTGAGGCTGGCGGTGCCGTCGACGATCGCGGCGTCGATGACCTGGCCCCGGCCCGAGACCTTCGCCTCGAGCAGCGCGGCGAGGATGCCGATGACGAGGTACGTCGAGCCGCCGCCGAAGTCGCCGACCAGGTTGGCCGGGAAGTGCGGGCGGCCCTTGTCCTGGCCGAGGCCGAAGAGGGTGCCGGTGATCGCGATGTAGTTCATGTCGTGACCGGCGGCGGTGGCCAGCGGACCGTCCTGGCCCCACCCGGTCATTCGCCCGTAGACCAGGCGCGGGTTGCGCTCGTGGCACTGCTCGGGGCCGAAGCCGAGCCGCTCCGCGACGCCGGGGCGCATGCCCTCGATCAGCACGTCCGCCCCCTCGACGAGGTCGAGCACCGTGGCGACGGCCTCGGGATCCTTGAGGTTGAGGGCCACGCTGGGGCGACCGCGGTTGAGCAGGTCGTGCGAGCCGCCCGTCATCGCCTGGCCGCCGGGCCGGTCCACGCGGATCACGTCGGCCCCGAGGTCGGCCAGCAGCATGCAGGCGTGCGGGCCGGGCCCGATGCCCGCGATCTCGACGACCTTGACGCCCTTCAGCGGACCCGTGCCCTGACCCAGCTCGATACTCATGGGCGCGATCATGACAGCAAAACTGTCATCGTGCGACGGGGCGTTCAGGATGGGAGCACGCGGCGCAGGAAGGCGCGGGTGCGCTCCTGCCCGGGGCGGGTGAAGATCCGGTCGGGCGGACCCTGCTCGAGGATGCGGCCGCCCTCCAGGAAGCACACGGTGGTCGCCACCTCCCGGGCGAAGGCCATCTCGTGAGTGGCCAGCACCATGGTCGTCCCGCCCGCGGCGAGGTCGCGGACGATGTCGAGCACCTCACCCACCAGCTCGGGGTCGAGCGCGGCGGTGATCTCGTCGAGCAGCAGCAGGGTCGGCTGCGTGCACAGGGCTCGTACGACGGCGGCGCGCTGCTGCTGGCCACCCGAGAGCCGGTCGGGGTGCTTGTCCACGTGCTCGGCCAGCCCGAAGCGACCCAGCAGGTCCAGGGCCCGGTCCCGGGCCTCGCGACGACCCACGCCGTGGGCTCGTCGCGGCGCGAGCGTGCAGTTCTCCAGGATCGTCAGGTGCGGGAAGAGGTTGTAGGCCTGGAAGACCATGCCCATCCGGCGACGAACCGCGCGCAGGTCCACCTCCGGGTCGGTGATCTCCACGCCGTCGAGATGGATGGTGCCGTCGTCGACGGGCTCGAGCAGGTCCAGGCAGCGCAGCAGCGTGGACTTGCCGGACCCCGAGGAGCCGATCAGGCACACGACGTCACCGGCGGCCACGCTCAGGGAGACGTCATCGAGGACCAGGCGCTCGCCGTACGCCTTGCGCAGGCCGCGGACCTCCAGCAACCCACTCATCGTGCCCCCGCCCTCTCGCGCTCGACCAGGCGCCGCTGCAACCAGTCGGTGAGCCGCGCCAGCGGCACCGTCATCGCGACGAAGAACGCCGCGACCACCACGAGCGGGGTGTAGTTGAAGTTGTAGGCGCCGTAGTCCCGCGCGGTGTAGACGGCGTCGAAGACCCCGACCGCGGAGACCAGCGCCGTGTCCTTCTGCAGCGAGACGAAGTCGTTGAGCAGCGGCGGGACGACGCGGCGCACCGCCTGCGGCACCACCACGTGGCGCAGCGTGCGCACGTGGCCCAGGCCGAGGGCCTGGGCGCTGGCCACCTGCGAGGGGTGGACGGAGTCGATCCCGGCCCGGAACACCTCCGCGACGTAGGCGGAGTAGGAGATCACCAGGGCGACACCGGCCCAGAAGGTCCGGTCGTTGGTGAGCCCCTCCAGCTGCAGCGCCGGGACCCCGAACCCCAGCAGCACCACCAGCAGGATCGTGGGGATGCCGCGCACCACGTCGGTGTAGGTGACGGCCACGACCCGCACCGGCGCGAGCCAGGGAGACCGCGTGCCGCGCGAGACGGCGATCAGGAGGGCCAGTGGCAGGATCGCCAGCTGGCACAGGACGAAGAGCCGGATGTTGAGCCAGATCCCGTCGAGGATCGCCGGGAACGACTCGCGAGCGTCCTCCCAGGAGAAGAACAGCGCCTGCACCCGCGGCCACCCGGGCGCGGCGAGGAGCCCGAGGAGCAGCAGCCCGAGGACGACCACGGTGGTGCCGGTGGAGACCAGCAGGGAGCGCCGCCGCTGACGGCGACGGACCTCGCGGCGGCCCAGCTCGTGGTCGCTGGGGGTCCAGCCGCCGGCGGGGCCCACTACTGGAGCTCGGGGACGTCGACGACGTCGGAGAGCCACTCGGTCTCGATGGCCTCCAGCGCGCCGTCCTCGCGCATCGCGAGGAGCGCGGCGTCCACGCAGGGGACCAGCGGGGAGCCCTTCTCGAAGAGCATCCCGAACTCCTCCTGGTCGCCGGTGTCGGGCTGGAACTGCCCGACGATCACGCTGTCCTCGATCTCCACGGCGGAGATGTAGAACGCGGTGGGCAGGTCGGCCAGGATCGCGTCGACCTGGTCGTTGACCAACGCCTGCTTCGCGGCGTTGGTGTCCTCGAAGACGGCCGGGTCCTCCGTGGGCGCGATGATGTCGCGGATCGCCGTCAGCGAGGTGGTGCCCGTCTGGGCACCGAGCCGCAGGGCGGCGAGGTCGTCCAGGCTGGTGGCCTCTGCACCGGCGGTCCCGTCGAGGGCGATCACGGCCTGCGCGGCCTGGTAGTAGCCCTCGGAGAAGTCCACGACCTCGGCCCGCTTCGGAGTGATCGAGATCTGGTTGATGTCGAGGTCGAACTCCTTCGCGCCGGGCGCGTATGAGGTGTTGAAGGGGACCTTCACCCAGGTGACCTGGTCCTCGGAGAAGCCGAGGCGGTCGGCGACCTCGTAGGCGACAGCGCTCTCGTAGCCCTCCCCGTTGGTGGGGTCGTTGTCGACGAACCACGGCTCGTAGGCCGGGGAGTCGGTGCCGACGGTGAGCACACCGGGCTCCAGGAGCATCTCGTCGGTGACGCAGCTCGCGGGGTCCAGGTCGTCGGCCGGCGCGCTGGGGGCGGCGGCCGGGTCGGACGCCTCCTCGACGGGGGCACAGGCGGTCAGGGCCATCGCCCCGAGTGCGAGGACGGCGGCGGAGGCGAGGGTGCGGCGCATACGCCGATCGTAGGGTCTTGCGGATCACCGGCGTCCGCACCGCGGCCACGGCGAGACCGGCACCACACCGCCCGGTCATTGCAACTCGTTGCATAGGTGCGGCACGATGCTGCCCATGGCCCTCGAGCACGCCCTGCTGGTCGCCCTGTGCGAGCAGCCTGCTTCCGGCCTCGACCTGACCAAGCGGTTCGGTCGTTCGATCGGCTTCTTCTGGAGCGCCACGCACCAGCAGATCTACCGGGTGCTCGGGCGCATGGACGGCGACGGCTGGGTCAGCGTCGAGGCCGTGGCCCAGGAGGGCCGCCCCGACAAGAAGGTGTACGCCGTCACCGAGCTCGGTCGCGCGGCGCTGGCCGACTGGCTGGCCCAGCCCACCGACACCCAGTCCCTGCGCTCGGAGCTCGCCGTGAAGATGCGCGCCGCGTCCTTCGGTGACCGCGAGGCCGTCCTCGACGTGGTGCGCGCCAACCTCGCCGACCACCACGTGCGGCTCGACCACTACGAGCAGCTGATGAAGCGCGACTACCCCGACCCGACCACCCTGCTCTCCTCGGGGCCGAGCCTCGAGCTCGACCAGTACCTCGTCCTGCGCGGCGGGGTGCTGATGGAGCAGACCTGGATCACCTGGCTCACCGAGTACCTGGAGGCTCACCAGTGAACGACCACTCCCCCTACCCGCACCTGCTCAGCCCGCTGACGCTCGGGAACCTGACCCTGCGCAACCGCGTCGTCATGGGCTCCATGCACACCGGCCTCGAGGACGCCCCGTGGGACATCCCCAAGCTGGCGGCGTACGTCGGTGAGCGGGCCAAGGGCGGCACCGGCCTGATCGTCACCGGCGGATACGCCCCGACCCGTCGCGGGTGGCTCAAGCCGTTCGCCTCCGAGCTGCGCACCCGGCTGCAGGCCGAGCGGCACAAGGCGGTGACCGGTGCGGTGCACGAGCACGGCGGCGCCATCGCGCTGCAGGTGCTGCACGCCGGCCGCTACGGCTACACCCCGATCTCGGTGTCGGCGTCGGGCCGCAAGAGCCCGATCACCCCGTTCAAGCCCTCGGCGCTCTCGACCAAGGGCGTCGACAAGACCGCCACGGCGTTCGCCCGCACCGCAGCGCTCGCGCAGCGCGCCGGCTACGACGCCATCGAGGTGATGGGCTCCGAGGGCTACCTCATCAACCAGTTCCTCGCCGCGCGCACCAACGACCGCACCGACGCGTGGGGCGGCAGCGCGGAGAAGCGGATGCGCTTCCCGGTCGAGGTCGTGCGGCGTACGCGCGAGCTGGTCGGGCCCGACCTGCCGATCATGTACCGCATCTCGCTGCTCGACCTGGTCGAGGGCGGCCAGACCTGGGACGAGGTGCTCGAGCTCGCGCACCGGCTCGTCGAGGCCGGCGCCACCGTGCTCAACACCGGCATCGGCTGGCACGAGGCGCGGGTGCCCACGATCATCACCCAGGTCCCCCGCGGCGCCTGGCTCTCGGCGACCGCGCGGCTCAAGGCCCAGGTGTCGGTGCCGGTCTGCGCGTCCAACCGGATCAACACCCCCGAGCTCGCCGAGCAGGTGCTGGCCGACGGCACCGCCGACCTGGTCTCGATGGCCCGGCCGCTGCTGGCCGACCCGTTCTTCGTGAACAAGGCCGCCGAGGACCGCGCCGACGAGATCAACACCTGCATCGCCTGCAACCAGGCGTGCCTGGACCACGTGTTCCAGAACAAGTTGGCGTCCTGCCTGGTCAACCCGCGGGCCGGTCGCGAGACCACGCTGGTCCTCTCCCCCACCCGCACCAAGCGGTCCGTCGCCGTCGTCGGCGCCGGCCCGGCCGGACTGTCGGCCGCCGTCAGCGCTGCCGAGCGCGGCCACGCGGTCACGCTCTTCGAGGCCTCGCCGGAGATCGGCGGCCAGTTCCGGCTGGCGATGGCGGTGCCCGGCAAGGAGGAGTTCGCCGAGACGCTGCGCTACTTCACCCGCCGGCTCGAGGTGCTCGGCGTGGACGTGCGCCTCTCGACGTACGCCGCTCCCGACGACCTGGCCGGCTTCGACGACGTCGTCGTCGCGACCGGCGTGGAGCCACGCGTGCTCGACCTGCCCGGCGCGGACCACGAGCGCGTCGTGTCGTACGCCGACGTGCTGGCCGGCCGCGTCGTGCCGGGCCACCGGGTGGCCGTCATCGGCGCCGGCGGCATCGGCGTCGACGTGTCGCACTGGCTGACCCACGACGAGCACGACGACTTCATGGAGGTCTGGGGTGTCGGCGACCCGGCGATCCACCCCGGCGGCCTCACCGAGGCCAAGCCCCGCACCGCCGCTCGCGAGGTGACGCTGCTGCAGCGCAAGACCTCGGTGATCGGCAAGAACCTCGGCAAGACCTCGGGCTGGGCGCACCGTGCGGTGCTGAAGCAGGCGGGCGTCACCAAGGTCTCCGGCGCCAGCTACACCGCCGTGGTGGACCATCCTGAGGGCGTGGTGCTGCAGTACTCCGTCGACGGGGAACAGCACGAGCTGCTCGTCGACCACGTGGTCGTCTGCGCCGGCCAGGAGTCGGTGCGCTCGGTCTTCGACGGCCTCACCCACGACTCCGCGCACCTCATCGGCGGCGCGGACGTCGCCGCCGAGCTGGACGCCAAGCGCGCGATCGAGCAGGGCACCCGGGTGGCCGCCGCCCTCTGATCCTCCGGTGGTCGAGCAGCCGAGGAGCGCCAGCGACGAGGCGAGCGTCGAGACCCCCCTCACCGGAAGGGTCTCGACGCCCGCTCGCTGACGCTCGCTGCTCGACCACCCGGGTCGGGGCTACCGTCGGCGGGGTGATCCGCGACTACACCGACGCCGAGGCCCGGGCCGCGCTGCCGCTGAAGTGGGGCCGCGCCCCGGAGGGCACGATCCCCGCGTGGGTCGCGGAGATGGACTACGCCCCGGCACCCGCGATCTCGGCGGCGGTCAACGCCGCCGTGGGCAGGGGCATGCTCGGCTACCCGCCGTTCGACCACCCGATGGTCACCGGGCTCGAGGAGGCGTTCGCGGGCTTCGCCGAGCGGCACTGGGGCTGGCAGGTGCCGGCCGGTGCGTCGACCCTCACCGGCGACGTCATCACCGGCATGCGGCTGGTGCTGGAGCACCTGTGCCCGCCGGGACCCGTCGTGGTGCCGCTGCCCTGCTACCCGCCCTT
Organism: Nocardioides sp. REDSEA-S30_B4; assembly: GCF_001627265.1. Classification (NCBI taxonomy): domain Bacteria; kingdom Bacillati; phylum Actinomycetota; class Actinomycetes; order Propionibacteriales; family Nocardioidaceae; genus Nocardioides; species Nocardioides sp. REDSEA-S30_B4. The sequence goes on from NZ_LUPI01000104.1 coordinate 48,884, forward strand.
CCGGACGATCGTGTCGCTGGCCGGTCGCGAGGCGGCGTACGTCGAGCTCGACCCGGACGCCGAGACCGCCGCCCTCGACCTGGCGGCCGTGCGCGCCCACTTCGAGGCGGGCGCGCGCACCCTGCTGCTGTGCACGCCGCACAACCCCTGGGGCCGGGTCTTCACCCGCGCGGAGCTGGAGGCGGTCCGCGACCTCGCCGCGGAGTACGGCGCGCGCGTCGTGGCCGACGAGATCCACGCCCCGCTGGTGCTCCCGGGTGCTGGGTTCGCCCCCTACCTGACCGTCGACCCCGACGGCATCGTCGTCACCAGCCACACCAAGTCGTTCAACACCCCGGGTCTCAAGGCCGCGCACGTCATCACCCTGCGCGAGGACGACCAGGAGGCGATCCGCGGGATCCCGTTCGAGGCCAACCACGGCTACACCGGGCTCGGCATCCTGGCCGGCACCGCTGCGTGGCGCAACTCCGACCTGTGGCTGCTCACCCTGCGCCAGCGTCTCGACGTGCTGCGCGAGGACCTGGCCGACCTGCTCGCCACCCACCTGCCCCAGGCCCGGATGCGACCGCTCGAGGCGACGTACCTGGCCTGGCTCGACCTCCGCGCGTACGACGTCGCCGACCCGGCCGCCGTTGGGCTCGAGCACGGGGTGATGGCCGCGGCCGGGCACGACTACCACCCGGGGCTGGACGGCCACCTGCGGCTCAACATCGCCACCAGCGCCGACCGGCTCGCCGAGGTCGTGCGCCGGCTCGGGGCAGCGTTGACCTGACCGTGCGCGAGCGACCTCTCGGCCGTGCGTCAGCGACCTCTCGGCCGTGCGCGAGCGACCTCTCGGCGGTCAGGACTCGATGCGGCGGCCCCGGCGCACCAGGGGACGCTCGGCGTGGGGCAGCCAGGTGTCGGTGACGTAGTCGATGACGTGGACCCCGGGAGGCGCCTCGATGCGGTGCAGGCCCTGGACCTCCTCGCCCCGGCCCTCCTTCAGCGCGGAGTAGACCTGCCACTCGCGCCGCTTGCGCGGGGCCCGGGACTCGTCGAAGTCCATCGCCGACCAGTGGGAGAACTCGTCCTGGTCCAGCCACTTCAGCTCCACGCACAGACCCTCGGGAGCGATGAGGCGCTGGGAGGTCTCGGGGAACTCCCGCACCTCCCACTCGAAGGCCTTCACGAAGGTGAACTCCGGACCCATGGGGTAGACCCACGGCTCGAGGAACTTGAATCCGAGGTCGAGCCAGGCCACCTGCCCGCCGGGCTCGATCCAGAGCGGGTGCCGCGGGATCGCCACGATCGCGCCGGAGTCGTGCAGCTGCCAGGACAGGTCGCGCAGCACGCCGACGCCCTCGGTGGTCAGCACCATGTCGCCGTCCCACTTCATCGAGTAGGCGGTGCGGACGTGGGAGAAGGACCAGTTGTAGAAGTGCGTCAGCGAGTGCACCGAGTCGTGCCGGGTGGCGAGGTGCTCGGTGCCGGCACGCGAGACGCGGTGGGGGTAGGAGTGCACCTCGAGCCGGTCGGCCGCGCCGATCGACGCCGCGGCCTCGCGGGCGACGTCGGGGGTGCCGTCGTCGGAGAGGTTGTCGACCAGCACGACGTGCTGGACGGCCTCGAGCATCGGCGGGATGACCCACGGCAGGTTGCGGGCCTCGTTCTTGACGCGGAACACGCAGGTCAGGCCCTGCGAGAGCGGGCCGTCGCGCCACGGCCAGTGCACGTCGTACGCCGGATCCTGCTCGAGGCAGGGGATGTCGGCGCCCCGGACGGGGCTCACGCCGCGCTCACCCTCTCTCCCGACCGACGGCCCTGCGGGCCCCGCGACGCAGGAATCCCGGGACGAGCGCGCGGACCCAGTGCGGGATGCGCTCGACGCCGCGCTTCTGGGTCGACCGCACGCCCTCACCGAAGCCCTCGCGGCGCGAGGCGAGCGCGGTGGACTGGCTGATCGCCGCGGCCTCCTCGTACATCTCCGCGTAGGCCTCGCGCAGCTGGTCGAGCGTCTCCCGGACCTCGGGGGTGTCGCCGCCGTCGTCGGGGAGCTGGTCGAGCGCCTCCCAGGTCTCCTGGGCGATCTCGCGCAGCCGCTTGGGCACGTCGAGGTCGTCCCACGTGAGCCGGACCCGGCGCAGCGAGGGGTCGATGTAGGCGTGCACCTTGCGGATGTCGTTGGCCGCCGCCGACTTCACGGCGTCGAGGTCGAAGCGCTGGCCGAGGCCGAAGACCGGGACCGTCCAGTCGTCGAGGAGGTCGTGGTAGCGCACGAACGCGCGATCGAAGCCACGGGTGGCGCGCTCGCAGTGCAGCATCATGTTGACCCAGGCGGCGGTGCGGTTGACCTCCCCGAAGCGGGCGTCGTAGTAGCGCTGCTTGGAGCCGACCACCTCGGTCACCGGGCGCAGCATCGTGACGTAGCCGGGCTGCGCGTCGCAGCGCAGCGCCGCCCCGCGCCACAGCCCCATGAACCACGCCAGGCGCGGGTCCTTCACGACCAGCTCGGGGCCGCCCTCGACGAACTGCTGCTCCATCCACTCCTGCAGCCGCCGCCGCACGGGCTCGACGTTGTTGAGCTTGCCGGCCTCGAACCACGCCGACGGCCGGGCGTCGGAGACCGCGACGTTCGCGCGGCGCAGCAGCTCGTCGTGGAAGTCCACGACCCACTGCGGCTCGCCGAAGCCCTTGGGGTTGGTCTCGTCGGCGTCGACCTCCGGCTGCGGCACGTGCATGCCGAGCGCCTGCAGGGAGCCCGAGAGCGTGCTGGTGCCGCTGCGGCCCGAGCCGACGACGAAGACGATCCTGCGGCCGGCCGCGGTGTCGAGGAGCTGAGCCGGTCCCGCGGAGGGGCTGGGGGCGTCGACCATGCCCGACAGCGTAACGAGCCTCAGCCGACCGACGGGCTCTGGGACGCGATGAGTCCGGCCAGCCAGTGGAAGGACTTCTTGGGGGTACGCCGCTGGGTGGCCGGGTCCACGTGCACCAGCCCGAACCGCTGGGCGTAGCCCTCGGTCCACTCGAAGGTGTCCAGGAGCGACCAGACGTACAGCGCCCGCACGTCCACGCCGCGGCGGCACGCGGCCGCGACCGCCTCGAGGTGGCCGTGCAGGTAGTCGATCCGGGCCTCGTCCTCGACGCGACCGTCGGCGTCGGGGTCCCCGGAGTAGGCGGCGCCGCACTCGGTCACGACCAGCGGCGGCAGCGCCGCCCGGTAGCGGGCCCGGAAGGTGATCAGCCACTCGCGCATCGCGTCCGGGACGACCGGCCAGCCGAAGTCGGTCTCGGGGTAGCCCACGAGGTCGTAGAGCGCGAAGAACATCTCGGAGTCCTCCGGCGCGGCCCCGACCCGCATCGGCATGAAGTAGTTGACGCCGTAGAAGTCCAGCGGCTGGCGGATCGTGGCCAGGTCGCCCTCCCGGACCAGGCCCTCGAGCAGCGGCTGCAGGTCGGCCGGGTAGCGACCCAGCAGCATCGGCTCGAGGAACATCCCGTTCCACAGCGCGTCGAAGAGCTTGGTGGCCCCGACGTCGGCCTCGTCCTCGGTCGCCGGCCACATCGGGGCGTGGTGGTTGGCGCACCCCACGCTCTGCGCCCCCGCCGCGCGCAGCGCGACCGCCCCGCGTCCGTGGGCGAGCAGCAGGTGGTGCGAGACGTGCAGCGCGTCGAACATCAGGCGCCGCCCCGGAGCGTGGATCCCCACGGCGTACCCGAACATCGTGGCGACGTTGGGCTCGTTGACCGGCACCCAGTGGGCGACGCGGTCGGCGAGACGCTCAGCCACGATCGCGGCGTACTCCTCGAACCGGTCGACGGTGCCGCGATTGAGCCAGCCGCCGTCGTCCTCGAGCGCCTGGGGCAGGTCCCAGTGGTAGAGCGTGGCCATCGGGTCGATCCCGGCGGCCAGCAGCTCGTCGACGAGCCGGTCGTAGAAGTCCAGGCCCTCGGGGTTGACGGGTCCGCGCCCGTCGGGCTGGACCCGCGGCCAGGAGATCGAGAAGCGGTAGTCACTGGTGCCGAGCTGCTTCATCAGCCCGACGTCCTCGACGTAGCGGTCGAGGTGACCCGACGCCGTCGCGCCCGAGGTGCCGTCCCTCACCACGCCCGGGGCGGCGGTGAAGGTGTCCCAGATCGACGGCCCACGCCCCTGCGCCGCACCCTCGACCTGGTACGCCGAGGTGGCCGTCCCGATCCGGAAGCCGGGAGGCAACGCCAAGGAGGGTCGGTCGGGCACAGTCTCCATCATGCCGACGAGGCGGCCCCCGCGCAGGACTTCGCGGACCCGCCCCGGCGAGCGGTCACTCCTCCGGCCCGGCAGGATGGCTGTCATGAGTGTCGAGATCCGTCGCAGTGCCACGCGCTTCACCAGCCGCGACACCGGTCGTCAGACCCGGCACTCCTTCTCCTTCGGGGACCACTACGACCCCGAGCGCACCGGCTTCGGCGCGATGGTCTGCCACGACGACCACCACCTGCGCGGAGGCACCGGTTTCGAGACCCACCGCCACGCCGGCGTCGAGATCGTCACCTGGGTCGTCTCCGGAGCGCTGCACCACCGCGACTCGCTGGGCACCGACACCGTGCTCCGGGCCGGCGAGGTGGCCCTGCTCTCGGCCGGCAGCGGGGTCGAGCACTCCGAGATGGCCCTCGCGGGCGAGGGCCCGACGCGCTTCGTGCAGGTGTGGCTGGCGGCCGACGACCCCGGCGCGGAGCCGCGGTACGAGCGCGCGGTGCCCGACCTCGGCGCCGAGACGCTGGTCGAGACCGGGCTGCCCGTGGGGGTGGACGGCGCCCGGCTGCTGGTCGGCCGGCTCCCCGCCCACCGGCCCGTCACGCTGCCGCAGGCACCGAGGATGCACTGCTTCGTCGCCCGCGGTGCGCTGCTGCGCTCGTCGTTGGCCGAGCCGCTGGAGGCCGGCGACGCCTTCTGCTTCGTCGACGAGCCCGCGCGGGAGGTCACACCGGCCGTGGACTCCGAGCTGCTGGTGTGGCTCCTGCCGTAGCCCCAGCGGGGGACCACCTGGTCAGAACAGGACGCGTAGGGCCCCCGGGACCAGCTCGACGACCGCGGGCGCCGACGTGAGGGCCGGCAGGGTGCCCAGCGGCTCGCCGTCACCTCCCACCGCGATCGGGCGTACGCCGTCGGCCGCGACCTCCACGCGGGTGCCCCGCAGCACGTGCACCTCGTCGAGCCCCACGTGCGAGCCGTCGTAGATCTTCGGGAAGCTGCGCACCAGCGCCGAGCGCGAGGCCGCTTCGACGACCACGACGTCGATCAGACCGTCGTCGACCGCCGCGTCGGGGGCGATGTGCATGCCCTTGCCGTAGTAGCCGGAGTTGGCGACCACGACCGTGGCGGCGGCGTACTCCTGCGTGCTGCCGTCCACGCTCACCCGGAAGCGACCCGGGGAGTAGGTCAGGATCGCGCGCATCGCGGCGAGGGGGTACTGCAGCTTCTTGGGCGTCCAGCGCATCGCGTCGACGATCTCGGCGGCGCGGGCGTCCACACCGGAGTAGACCGACCCGGCGACCAGCCGGGGCGCCTGGCCCGGGGCGGTCAGGCGGAGCAGGTCGACGGGACGCTCGGGGGCCTCGAGGAGGATCCGCGCGACCGCGTCGGGCTCGCCGGGAAGGCCGAGCATCCGCGCGAAGTCGTTGCCGCGGCCGGCCGGCAGCACGCCGAGCACGCCGCCGGCCTCGGAGACGGCACCGGCGAGGTGGGAGAGCATCCCGTCGCCGCCGACGCTGACCACGACGTCACCGCGGGCGACGGCGGCGCGCACGAGGTCGTCGGTGGCCCGCGGACCGGGCGAGTAGGTCACGTCGACGGTCGCGCCCGCCTCGCGCAGCAGCCGCGCGACGGGGACGACGGCGTCGGGCGCCGCTCCCCCGCCGGAGGCCGGGTTGACCAGGAAGGAGAAGGACCTCACGGGACGAGCACCCCCGGGTTGAGCACGCCGGTCGGGTCGAGGTCGGCCTTGACGGCCCGCAGCACCGAGGCGCCCAGGTCACCGATCTCGGCGGAGAGCCACGGCTTGTGGTCGGTGCCGACCGCGTGGTGGTGGGTGATGGTCGCGCCGGCGGCGACGATCGCGTCGTTGGCGGCGGACTTCGCGGCCAGCCAGGTCTCCAGCGGCTGCTCCCCCTGGGAGCTGGCCACGGTGAAGTACAGCGAGCAGCCGGTCTCGTAGACGTGGCTGACGTGGCACAGCACCAGCGCGCCGGGCAGGTGCGACTCCAGGGCCTGCTTCACGCCGGCGTACAGCGCCTCGGCGTTGGACCAGAACGTCGCGGTCTCCAGGGTCTCGACGAGCACGCCGACGTCGAGGAGGGAGTCGCGGAGGTACGGCGCGTCGAAGCGTCCGTGCGCCCACGACTCGCCCGGACCCTCGCCCTGGGGGCGGCCGCCGAGCGCGGTGAGCGCCTCGGTGACGGACGTGCGGCGGGACGCGACCTGGGCGGCGGTGCCCTCGTGGCCGACGATCATCAGGCACGCGCCCTCGGACTCGCTCTCGCCGCCGATGGCGTCGGGGCGGGCGAGGTTGATCGCGGTCTCGGACTCGTCGGAGAGGCGCAGGACCGTGGGCAGCAAGCCGCTCTGGGCGAGGTGGCGCATGGCGTCGCGGCCCTCGGCGAAGGAGTCCCAGCGCCAGCCCTCGTAGACCTTGACCTCGGGCAGGCGACGGACCCGGACGGTGACGGCGGTGATGACGCCGAAGGCGCCCTCGGAGCCGAGGACCAGCTGGCGCAGGTCGGGGCCGGCGGCGTTGGCCGGGGAGGAGCCGAGCACCCACTCCCCGCGCGGGGTGGCGACGCGCAGGCCGACGACCATCGCGTCGAAGCGGCCGTAGCCGGCCGAGGACTGGCCGCTGGAGCGGGTCGCGGCGAAGCCGCCGATCGAGGCGAACTGGAAGGACTGCGGGAAGTGACCGAGCATCAGGCCGCGCTCGCCCAGCAGCGCCTCGGCCTCGGGGCCGCGCAGGCCCGGCTCGAGAGTGGCGGTCATCGATTCCTCGTCGACGGCGAGCAGCTGCTTCATCCGCACCAGGTCCAGGGAGACGAGCCCGGCGTAGCCGTCACGACGCGCGGCGAGGCCGCCGGTCACGCAGGTGCCACCGCCGAAGGGGACGACCGCGAGGTGGTGCTCGACGGCGACGGCCAGCACCGCGGCCACGTCGTCGTGGCTGCCGGGGCGGACGACGGCGTCGGGGGCGTCGGCCAGGTCGCCGCTGCGGGCCCGCAGCAGGTCGGGCGTGGACTTCCCGCGGGTGCGCAGCCGGCGTACGTCGTCGTCGAGGAGGACGTGCTGCTCGCCGACCACGTCGCGAAGGGCCGCCAGCGGGGCCTCGCCGAGGGCGGAGGCGGGCACGGCGGGCGTCTCGACCGCGGGCGTGGGGTGCAGGCCGAAGGCCATCTCGACCAGGCCGCGCGCGCTCTCGGGGAGGTCGGTCGCAGCGGTCGGGGCGCCCCAGCGCTGGGGGTGCATCTCGCCCAGGCCGCCGGGCAGCGGAGCAGGGGTGGTGTCGGTCGTCATGTGTTACAGTGTGACACATGACGTCACTTCGTCACAACGACGAATCTTCGCCCGGCCCCCGCGACGCCTACCTCGACGCCGCGCGGGCCTGCATCCTCGACGTGGGTTGGCGGCGCACGACGCTGACCGAGGTCGCCCGACGGGCCGGCGTCAGCCGGATGACGATCTACCGCTCCTGGGCCGACATGCCCACGCTGCTCGGCGACCTGATGACCCGCGAGTGGACCGGGCTGGTGGCCACCACCGTGGGCACCTCGACCGCCGACGACGCGTTGACCCGCCTGGTCGATGACGTGGTCGCCACGATCCGCGCCCTGCGGGAGAACGAGCTCTTCGTGCGCATCGTCGAGCTGGACCCCGAGCTCGTGCTGCCCTACCTGCTGAGCCGGCGCGGCCGCTCGCAGGACCTCATCCTCGGGCTGCTCACCGAGGCGCTGCGCGAGGGTCAGGCGGCGGGCTCGGTGCGCGCCGGCGACCCGGTCGCGATGGCTCGCTCGATGGTGCTGACCGCCCACGGCTTCGTGCTGTCGGCCCACACCATGGTCGACGGCGAGGTCGAGGCCGACGCGCTCGACGACGAGCTGCGGCTGCTGCTGACCCGCGGCCTCGCCGGGGGTGCGTCGTGATCCGGGCCGGCCTGGCCGGCGCGCCGACCGAGGTCGACGTCCTGGTCGTCGGCCTGGGCGTGACCGGCGCGGGCGTGGCCCTCGACGCCGTGACGCGCGGGCTGTCGGTGCTGGCCGTGGACGCCCACGACCTCGCCTTCGGCACCTCGCGCTGGAGCTCGAAGATGGTGCACGGCGGCCTGCGCTACCTGGCCAAGGGGCAGGTCGGGGTCGCGCACGAGAGCGCCGTCGAGCGCGGCATCCTCATGGAGGTCACCGCGCCCCACCTGACCCGGTCGATGCCGATGGTCATCCCGATCAACTCCTCGATGTCGCGCCTGCAGGGCGGGCTCGCGCGAGCCGGTCTGCGGGCGGGCGACCTGCTGCGCCGCGGCGCCCGCACCGACGCCGAGACGCTCCCCCAGCCGCGCCACATGTCGGCGACCGAGACGCTGGCGATGGTGCCCGCCCTGCGGCCCTCCGGGTTGCGTGGCGGCCTGCTCGGCTGGGACGGCCAGCTCGAGGACGACGCCCGCCTGGTCGTGACCATGGGTCGCACCGCCGCCGACCGGGGGGCCCACGTGCGCACCCGAGCACGCGTGCTGCGCGCCGCGCGCGGCGAGGTGGTCCTGCGCGACGAGGTGACCGGGGCCGAGCACACCGTGCGCGCCCGCGCGATCATCAACGCCGCCGGCGTCTGGGCCGACCAGGTCCTCGGCGAGGAGGGCAGCCGCAGCGACGGCATCCGGCTGCGCCCCAGTCGCGGCACCCACCTGGTGCTGCGCGCCAACACGCTGCCCGGCCTGGGGGCCAGTGTCTTCGCACCCGTCCCCGGCGAGACCAACCGGTTCGTGATGGTCCTCCCCCAGCCCGACGGCACGGTGTACGTCGGCCTCACCGACGAGCCCGCCCCCGGACCGGTCCCCGACGTGCCGGAGCCGACCGAGACCGAGATCGGCTTCCTGCTCGACGTCGTGTCCGCCGCGTTCGCGCGGCCGCTGCACCGCGCCGATGTGGTCGGGACCTTCGCCGGGCTGCGGCCGCTGCTGGACGGTGGCGACGGCTCCACCGCCGACCTGTCGCGCCGGCACGCCGTCGTGACCGGCCCCTCGGGCGTGACGACGGTCGTGGGCGGCAAGCTGACGACGTACCGCCGGATGGCGCAGGACGCCGTGGACGCCGCGGTCGAGCACCACGGCCTCGCGGCCGGGCCGTGCGTGACCGTGACCCTGCCGCTGGCCGGCGCCGCGCCCCGGTCGGTGCTGGCCACGCTGGAGGAGCCGGCCCGGCTGGTGCGCCGCTACGGCGCGGACGCCGCGCTCGTGCTGTCCTCGGCCCGGGAGCTGACCGGGCTCCCCGACCAGGAGCTGCTCGCCCCCGTCTCGGCCACCGTGCCGATCACGCTCGCCGAGCTGCTCTTCGGGGTCACCCACGAGGGCGCCCACGACGTCGACGACCTGCTGGACCGGCGTACCCGCGTCGGCCTGGTCCCCGAGGACCGCGCTGCCGCCGAGCCGCTCGCCCGACGCGCACTCTCCCTGGCCCGTCCCTCCTCCTGACCCACCTCACCCGCCGAGCCGGCGCATTGATACGCCGGCTCGGCGATGAGTCCTGGGCCGGTCGGAGGTCTGCACTGTCCGATATGCCCGCGGGCGGGCAGGATGAGCGGAGGCAGGACATGGGTGCAGTGGGCACGGGTGCGGCGGGGACGGCCGTGGGCACGGCGGTGCGGACCCGGGAGGGCGCGACGATGACGACGACCGACGACGAGCTGGCGGACTTCCCGCGGCTCACCGAGCGCTACCAGCGCGAGCTGCTCGCGCACTGCTACCGGATGAGCGGGTCGGTGCACGAGGCCGAGGACCTGGTGCAGGAGACGCTGCTGCGTGCGTGGAAGGCCTCCGCGGACTTCCAGGGCCGCAGCTCGGTGCGCACGTGGCTCTACCGGATCGCCACCAACGTCTGCCTGACCAACCTGGAGGGTCGTCCCCGCCGACCGCTGCCCTCGGGCATCGGCACCGCCGACCAGCCGGCCGGCGACGCCCTCGAGCAGGACCACGAGATCACCTGGCTCGAGCCGGTGCCCGACGCCGCGGTGACCGTGGCCGAGCGCGACTCGATCCGGCTGGCCTTCGTCGCCGCCCTGCAGCACCTGCCGGCCAAGCAGCGCGCCGTGCTGATCCTGCGCGACGTGCTGCGCTGGAGCGCCGCCGAGGCGCTCGACACGACGGTCGCGGCGGTCAACTCCGCCCTCCAGCGCGCGCACGCGCAGATGAGGACGCGCGCCCTGACCGAGGACACCGTCGCCGACGAGCTGACGACCGCGCAGCGACAGCTTCTCGAGCGCTACACCGAGGCGTTCTGGCGCAAGGACGTCGACACCATCGTCTCGATGCTCACCGCGGAGGCGGTGTGGGAGATGCCGCCGTTCACCAGTTGGTTCAAGGGCCGCGCCAACATCGCCTGGCTCATCGGCAACGAGTGCCCGGGCGGGTCCGAGGACATGCCGATGATCGAGACGCGGGCCAACGGCCAGCCCGCCTTCGGCCTCTACATGCGTACGCCGGAGGGCGGGTTCGTGCCGTTCCAGCTGCAGGTGCTCCAGTGGGACGGCGACCCCGACCACCCCGAGGTCGCGCAGGTCGACGCGTTCTTCGACACCCGGCTCTTCGAGACCTTCGGGCTGCCCATGAGCCTGCCCGCGGACTACCGGCCCGACCGCCCCGCGGGCGTCGCCGCGTCCGCAGCCCCACCGGCCTGAGACCGCCGTGTCCTCCCGGCTCGACGCGGGCGTCGAGCTGCTCGAGCGTTCCCTGGGCTACACCCGCACCGCCCTGGCACGGGTCGGGCCGACCGACCTGACCCGGCCGACCCCGTGCGACCGGTGGGACCTCGCCGCGCTGCTCGCCCACATGGACGACGCCCTCGACGCGTTCCTCGAGGCCGCGGGCGGCACGGTCGCACCCCCGACCGGCCCCGGTGGGGCCCCGCGGCCCGGTGGCACCGACTCCCTGTGCACCAAGGCCTGCGCCCTGCTCGGTGCCTGGACCGACGCGCCGCCGCGACCCGTCACCCTTGGCAGGGCCGGGCGTGGGGCCGGTGTCGTCATGGACCCCGGGCTGCTGGTGCTCACCGCCGCACTGGAGATCACCGTCCACGGGTGGGACGTGGCACGGGCCCTGGACCTCGACCACCCCGTCCCCCCGGCGCTCGCCGTCGACCTGCTCCCTGTGGCACGCGCCCTGGTCGGGGAGGGTCGGTTCGCCCCGGCGCTTGCCGTGGCCGGCGATCCCGGCGCGCCCAGCGGCGTACGACTGCTCGGGGCGGTGGGGCGCGAGGCTGATCGGCCGCTCAGGCGCACCAGGTGATCGAGCGCCCGTGCCCGTGAGTCCAGGCGACGGCGCGGCCGTCGAGCGCCAGCACGAAGCGGTCCGCCGGTGCCGCGGGTCCGGTCGCACTGACCCGGGGCAGCACGCGGGAGCCCTCGTTGCTGATCCACCGGCACCGACCCTCGGCGACGCGCGCGAGCATCTGGTCGGTGAACCGCTCGCGGTCCTCACGCTCGAGGTAGGCGATGACCGCGCTGTGCTGCACCACGACCCGACCGTGCTCGGAGGCCTCGTCCAGCAGCGGGTCGAGGTCGGTGAGCAGGTCGCCGCGCACGAGGTGCGGTGGGTCCTGCCGGGCCACCTCGATGGCACGCCGCAGGAGTGCCCGGCGGTCGTCGTGCTCGGGCCAGACGAGCACCTCCAGCCAGCGCGCGGTGTCCGGGTCGGTGACGTCGAGCGGGTTCAGGTCGATCCCGCCGCGCCAGGCGACCTCCGGGAGACCGTCCGGCCACGGGCCCGGACCCTCGGCCACGCAGTCCAGCGTCGGCGCTCCCGGGTCGCCGACCCGCAGCTCGCCCTCCGGGGTGCGGTAGCGGTAGGACCACCGGTCAGGGTGGAGGGTCAGCCCGCCGCTGGCGCCGACCTCGACCAGCGCGATAGGCCCGTCCTCGAGCGCGACCCGACGCAGCAGGGGGAGCAGCGTCGCGAGCCGGCCGGCCTCGTTGGTCTGGGTCGCCCGGGACAGCACCGTCGCGCGGACGGACCCGTCGTCGCCCAACAGGACCTCGCGCAGGTCGGCGTACGTCGCGTCGTCGGGGAGCCCGTGCCAGCGCGCCGCCGCGAAGACGAGGTTGGGCTGCCGCTTGAGCGCCGGCAGCGTGTCGAGCCAGGCCAGCACCTCGGGGTCGTCGACGACGCCGAGCGTCCACGTCACGAACGTGGGCGAGTCCGTGGCCTGGGTCGCGAACTCGGCGTAGGTCTGGCGGGTGCCGGCGAAGAGCTCCACCCGCGTCAGACCGGGAGGGCGACGTACGTCGTCTCGAGGTACTCCTCGATGCCCTCGAAGCCCCCCTCGCGACCGAACCCGGAGGCCTTGACGCCGCCGAAGGGCGCCGCGGGGTTGGAGATCAGGCCGGTGTTGATGCCGACCATGCCGTACTCCAGGCGCTCGGCCATCCGGATCGTGCGCGACAGGTCGCGGGTGTAGACGTAGGAGGCCAGGCCGTACTCGGTGTCGTTGGCGCGGGCCACCGCCTCGTCCTCGGTCTCGAAGGTCGTGATCGGCGCGACCGGTCCGAAGATCTCCTCGGCGTTGATGGCCGAGTCGGCCGGCACCCCGAGCAGGACGGTCGGGGGGTAGAAGAAGCCGGGGCCGTCGGGGACGGTGCCGCCGGTCAGCAGCCGGGCGCCGTCGTGTACCGCGTCGGTGACCAGCTGCGAGACCGACTCGACGGCCTTCTCCTCGATCAGCGGACCCACGTCGACACCCTCGTCCTGGCCGCGGCCGACGGTCAGCGCGCCCATCCGGGCGGCGAGCTTCTCGGCGAACTCCTCGGCCACGCTCGCGTGCACGAGGAACCGGTTGGCGGCCGTGCACGCCTCGCCCATGTTGCGCATCTTCGCCGTCATCGCCCCGTCGACGGCGGCGTCGACGTCGGCGTCCTCGAAGACCACGAACGGCGCGTTGCCACCGAGCTCCATGCTCACCCGCTGCAGCTGGTCGGCGGACTGGCGCACCAACGTGCGGCCCCCCCCGGTCGAGCCGGTGAAGGAAACCTTGCGCAGCCGGTCGTCGCCCTGCAGCGCCTCGCTCATCTCCTTGGCCCGCGTGGTGGGTACGACGTTGAGGACCCCGTCGGGGAGCCCGGCCTCGGTCAGCAGGCCGGCCAGCGCGAGCATCGTCAGCGGGGTCTGGTGCGCGGGCTTGACGACCATCGTGCACCCGGCGGCGATCGCGGGGCCGATCTTGCGGGTGCCCATCGCGAGCGGGAAGTTCCACGGGGTGACGAAGAAGCACGGGCCGACCGGCTTCTTGATCGTCAGCAGCCGCGAGCCGCCGGCCGGGGCCTGCATCCAGCGGCCGTGGACGCGCACCGCCTCCTCGGAGAACCACCGGAAGAACTCGTTGCCGTAGGCGACCTCCCCCTTGGCCTCGGCGACGGCCTTGCCCATCTCCAGGCTCATCAGCATCGCCAGGTCGTCGGCGCGGGAGGCGATCAGCTCGAACGCCGAGCGCAGGATCTCGCCGCGCTCGCGCGGGGCCGTGGCGGCCCAGTCGGCCTGGGCGGCGACCGCGGCGTCGAGCGCCTCGACCGCGTCGGTGACCGACCCGTCGGCCACCCGCGCCAGCAGCTGACCGTCGGCGGGGTCGACCACCTCGAAGGTGTCGCCGCCCTCGGCGTCGCGCCACTCCCCGGCCACCCACAGGCGGCGCTGCTCGGCGGGCAGGAGGCGGTCGAGCAGGGCGTGGACGTCTGGACCAGTCATGGTCGAATCCTGGCACTTCCGGGACTTCGGACCAATCCACGTCACAGCGTGTCCGGGCGTGGCACTATAGGTGTTGTCGACTTCGGAGGGAGCACTCAGAAGACGGCTGTGAACCCCTTGCTGACCCCATGCGGCGAGGGGTTCATCTACGTCCGGCGGCACGTCCCCACGTCCCTCCGCCAGACGCCGCCGCGAAGGGCCCGGGCACCCCGGGCCCTTCGTTGTTCCTGCGGACGTCCCCGGGCCTGTGCCTCAGCGGCGCGCGGCGCGCAGGAACGCCTCGAGCAGCGGACCCGCGGTCCGCGAGCCGGACTCGCCCTCGTCGACGTAGACCGCCACGGCCAGGTCGGACCCCGCGGCGACCATCCAGGCGTGGGTGAGCACCTTGCCGTCCTTCTCGAACTCCGCGGTGCCGGTCTTGGCGATCAGCTCGGGCCCCGGCACGTCGAGCAGGCCGCGGCCGCTGCCGTCGGTGACGACGGCGCGCAGCATCGAGCGCAGCGCGGACGCCTCGCCCCCGGTCAGCGGCTTCGCACCCTCCGGCGGGCCGTCGCGGTAGTCCTTGACCAGCCACGGCACGACGGTCTCGCCGGCCTGCACCGACGCCACGACCGTGGCCATCACCATCGGGCTGGCCAGCACCCTGCCCTGGCCGATCAGGTCGGCGGCGGCCTCGGTCTCGGTCTCCGGCTGCGGCACCTGGCCGAAGTACGCCGGGAAGCCGAGGTCGTGGTCGATGCCGAAGCCGAGGGAGGCGGCGGCGTCGTACAGGCCGGTGCCCCGGATCTTGCCCCGGCTGGTGATGAAGGCGGTGTTGCACGAGTTGGCGACGGCCTGACGCAGGGTGATCCGCCCGGTGGCCCCGGAGGGGTAGTCGGAGTAGTTGCCGAAGGTCTTGCCGTCGACCACCGTCGTCGCCGGGCACTGCACGGCCGAGGTCGGGTCGAGCCCGGCGCGCAGCAGCGCGAGCGAGGAGACGGTCTTGAAGGTCGAGCCCGGCGCGGCCTGGCCGTACGTCGCCAGGTTGGTGCCTCCGGTGCCCGGCCCGTTGGCCGCGGCGAGCACGGCGCCGGTGCCCGGGTCGATCGCGACCAGGGCACTGGCAGGTCCGGTGCGTCGCAGCACCGCCTCGGCCTCGGCCTGCAGGTCGACGTCGAGGCTGATCTTGAGCGTCGAGCCCTTCTCGGGCTCGGCCCGGAAGACCTCGCGCACCTCGGCGCCCGACCCCTCGGCGGGCACCACGTCGACGCTCGCGCCCGGGGTGCCGCGCAGCTGGTCGTCGTACCTGGCCTGGAGGCCCGAGAGGCCCGCCACGTCTCCCGGGCGGT
The DNA here is from genome assembly GCF_001627265.1 of Nocardioides sp. REDSEA-S30_B4. NCBI lineage: Bacteria > Bacillati > Actinomycetota > Actinomycetes > Propionibacteriales > Nocardioidaceae > Nocardioides > Nocardioides sp. REDSEA-S30_B4. Next base: position 64,152 of record NZ_LUPI01000104.1, read on the forward strand.
AGCTGTCGGGGTCCTCCTCGACCATCTCCGCGGTGACCTGGCCGACGGAGCCGAGGATCGGCGCGGCGAAGCCGCGCGAGGGGGCGAGCGGGATCTCGGCGCCGATCCGTCGCGCGCCCTTGAGGCGCGAGATGGCCATGCTCATCGGGGAGGAGACCTCCTCGACGCGCAGCACGATCGCCTCGACGAAGGCGGCGTCGCCGGCGGCCTTCACACTCTTGACGAAGCCGGCCGCGTCGATGCCGACGGCCTGCGCGAGCTTCCTGGCGTCGGCGAGCGCGCGGCTCGGGCCGACCAGCGTCTTGTCGATGCCGATCCGGTTGACCGGGCGCTGGGTGACGATCGCGAGTCCACGGGCCCCGACGATGTCCCCGCGCATCGGCGTCAGCGTGGTGAGGTCGAGCGTCTCGCCCTTCACCAGGGACGGCTCGACGACCGAGGGCGCCCACACCGCGACCCAGCCGTCGCCCTCACGCTCCAGCCGCAGCGGGGCCTCGTAGGTCCAGTCGGCCGCGGTCCCCGAGGTGACCAGCGGCCAGCGCCACTGCAGGGTCGCGGTGGCGGTGTCACCGGACTCGTCGAGGTCGATCAGCCCCACCTGCGGGGTGACCCCGCCCATGCCGTCGACGATCCGCGCCCGCTCGGCCTCGGCTGCCTGCGGGTCGGCCACCGGAGCCGCCGCCAGGTCCTGGGCGGCCAGCGCCTCCACGAACGCCGTGGCCGTCGGCTCGGGGTCCGGGCCCGCGACGGCGTCCTTGACCTCGGTGCAGCCCGCCAGCAGCACCGCGCCCGTCAACGCCAGCACGGAGAGCAGCTGTGGGACCCGAGTGCAAACCATGGCCGCGATCCTGCCACCGCCCACCGACCGACCTGCCGAGCCGTCACTCACGCACGCTCGAGACGTCACTCATGCACGCTCGGTGGCGGCCCCCGTGCGCGAGCGACCTCTCGGCCGTGCGCGAGCGACCTCTCGGCCGTGCGCGAGCGACCTCTCGGCGGACGGGTCAGCCCTTGTGGCGGGGCTTCTTGCGCGGCTTGTCGTCCCAGGACCTGCCGCCCCGGTCGCCCCGGTCGCCCCGGTCGCCCCGGTCGCCCCGGTCATCGCGGCGGGGGCCGCCCTGGCCACCACGCGGACCGGACCGGGCGCCCCGGCTCGGGGGGCCGGAGTCGGGGGCGAGCTCGATCAGCTTGCCGGAGATCCGGGTCTGCTCGAGTGCGGCGAAGGTGCCGGCAGGCAGGTCCGCGGGGAGCTCGACGAGGGAGAAGTCGGGCTTGATGAGGATCTTGCCGAAGTCCTTGCGGTTCAGCCCGCCCTCGTTGGCGAGGGCGCCGACGATCTGGCGCGGCTCGACCTTGTGCCGCTTGCCGACGGAGATGCGGTACATCGCCATCGGGGTGTCGCCGTGCCGCTCGCGCGCCGGACGCGCCGGGCGGTCGCGGTCGTCGCGGTCGCCGGGGCGGGACTTGGGCATCCGCACCTGGTCGGCGTTGGGGTCGAGCAGCAGCGGCGTCTCGCCCTGGGCGACCACGGCCAGCGCGGCGGCGACGTCGGTCTCCGGCACGTCGTGGTTGCGGACGTAGTGGGCGATGATGTCGCGGAAGCCCTCGATCCGGTCGGTCTGCTGCAGCGCCTCGGTGATCTGGTCGTCGAAGCGCGTGAGCCGGGTGCTGTTGACGTCCTCGACGCTGGGCAGCGACATCTCCGTGAGCGGCTGCTTGGTGGCCTTCTCGATGTGGCGCAGCAGGTAGCGCTCGCGCGGGGTGACGAAGGAGATGGCGTCACCGCTGCGCCCGGCCCGGCCGGTGCGGCCGATGCGGTGGACGTAGGACTCGGTGTCGGTGGGGATGTCGTAGTTGACGACGTGGCTGATCCGCTCGACGTCGAGGCCGCGGGCGGCGACGTCGGTGGCGACGAGGATGTCGAGCTTGGCGTCCTTGAGCTGCTGGACGGTCCGCTCGCGCACGTTCTGGGGTACGTCGCCGTTGATGGCCGCGGCCGCGAAGCCCCGGGCCCGCAGCTTCTCGGCGAGCAGCTCGGTCTCGCTCTTGGTGCGGACGAAGACGATCATCCCCTCGAAGTTCTCGACCTCGAGGATGCGCGTGAGGGCGTCGACCTTCTGCGGGTAGGACACCAGCAGGTAGCGCTGGGTGATGTTGCTGGCGGTCGCCGTCTTGTTCTTGACGGTGATCTCGGCCGGGTCGGAGAGGTAGGACTTGGAGAGCCGGCGGATCTGCGGCGGCATGGTCGCGGAGAACAGCGCGACCTGCTTCGTCTCGGGGGTGTCGGCCAGGATCGTCTCGACGTCCTCTGCGAAGCCCATGTTGAGCATCTCGTCGGCCTCGTCGAGCACCATGAAGCGCAGCTCGGAGAGGTCGAGGGTGCCCTTCTCCAGGTGGTCCATGATCCGGCCCGGGGTGCCGACGACCACGTGGACGCCGCGGCGCAGCGCGGAGAGCTGCACGCCGTAGCCCTGGCCGCCGTAGACGGGCAGCACGTGCACGCCCTTGAGGTGCGCGGCGTAGCGCTCGAAGGCCTCGCAGACCTGCAGCGCGAGCTCGCGGGTGGGCGCGAGGACCAGCGCCTGCGGCGACTTCTGGGAGACGTCGAGGTTGGAGAGGATCGGCAGCGCGAACGCCGCGGTCTTGCCGGTGCCGGTCTGCGCGAGCCCGACGACGTCGCGGCCGGAGAGCAGCGTCGGGATGGTCGCGGCCTGGATCGCCGAGGGCGACTCGTAGCCGACGTCGGACAGCGCACGCAGCACGGGCTCGGACAGTCCGAGGTCCGCGAAGGTGGCGGGCTCGACGGGCGCGTCGGGGCTGCCGGAGCCCTCGGGGTTGTCGGTGCTGCCGGGTGCTGCTGTATCACTCACCCGTCCACGGTAGTGGCACCACCCGCCGTGGCTCGCTTCGTCGGCGCGGTGGGGTCGGTCACCAGGGAGTGGGGCCGGGCGACGGCGTACGTCGTCTCCTCACCCGGTCGGGGGAGCGGGACGCACGGGTCCCTCGGCCCGTCGACCCTCCAGGTGGAGCGCGGGGCCCACTTCTTTGCCGAATCTGGCGGTCCCGGTGGGGGCCGTGCTACCTTGGTGAACAGAAGGTGAACAGGAGGTGTCTCATGATGGGCACGCAGATGACCGCCGGCGGTTCGCAGGACCTGGTCCAGGTGTGGACCACGGTGACCGGCATCGACGGGTCCCCCCGTCTGGAGTCGCGCTGGACGACGGCCGAGCTGGCCGCAGCAATGCACGCCACGCACGCCGCCTGATCCCCCACTCCATCAGGCGGTACGCCGGAGCCCCGCTCCCCCGCACCGCCGCTGTCGAGAGCCTCGCCCCCCGGGCGGGGCTCTCGTCATGTCCGGGGGCTCGTCGCGCCGGCCGGCGCGGGCCGGTCCAGACCGGTCCGAGCACCTCCGCACCACCGGGGAATGAATCCGGACCCGGGTCCGGTTAGAGTGGTTGAACCTTCACCCACTACGCCAGGAGCACCCCATGAGCACCTCCGACTTCGACACCCCGACCACCGCCCTCGACGACATCGCCGGGGACTACACCCTCGACGTCAGCCACAGCCGCCTCGGCTTCACCGCCCGCCACGCGATGGTGACCAAGGTCCGCGGCCACTTCGCCGACTGGTCGGGCACCGCCCACGTCGACACCGCGAACCCCGCCGCCTCGAAGGTCGAGCTCACCATCAAGACCGCCTCGATCGAGACCGGCAGCGCCGACCGCGACGGCCACCTGGTCTCCGCGGACTTCTTCGACGCCGAGAACACCCCCGAGATCACCTTCGTCTCCACCGACATCTCCCGCGACGGCGACGACTGGACCATCACCGGCGACCTCACCATCAAGGGCGTCTCCAAGCCGGTCACCATCGACTTCGAGTCGACCGGCTCCGCGCGCGACCCGTTCGGCAACCTGCGCATCGGCTTCGAGGGCTCGACGACCATCAACCGCAAGGACTGGGGCCTGACGTGGAACGCCGCGCTCGAGACCGGCGGCGTCCTGGTCTCCGACAAGATCAAGCTCGAGTTCGACATCTCGGCGATCCGCAACGCCTGATCCCCGGCCTGTCCGTCCGGCGTGAACGTGCCCGAGGGGGCCGCCCGAAAATGGGCGGCCCCCTCGCCACGTCCTGGTGCACGATGCCGCCATGACCACGACCGACCACCCCGCGGGCACCACCGGAGCACCGTCGCTCCCGGCCGGTCTCACGGCTCGCCCGCTCACCCTCGAGGACGCCCGGGCCGTCTACGAGGTGATGGCCGCCCAGCAGCGCGCCGACATCGGGACCGCCGAGATCGAGGTCGCCGACATCGTCGCCGACTGGCAGCGACCCTCCTACGACCTCTCCGCCAGCAGCGTCGGCGTGCTCGACGGCGACCGCCTCATCGCGTGCGCGGAGGTGATGGCCGCCGGGCGCGGCGACGCCGGCGTGCACCCCGACCACCGCGGCCGGGGCATCGGCACCTGGCTGGCGCACTGGATGCAGGCCAAGGCCCGCGAGCAGGGCGTCCCCGAGGTCGGCATGCCGCAGCCCGAGGGCTCGCCCGGCGACCGCCTGATGGAGCAGCTCGGCTACCACGTGCGGTGGCACTCCTGGGTGCTCCGGCTGCCCGAGGGCACGGTCGTCCCCGAGCGGCCGTTGCCGGAGGGCTACACGCTCCGCGCGGCGACCGAGGAGGAGCACCCCCAGGTCCACGCCGTCCAGGAGGACGCCTTCCTGGAGTGGTCGGTCCGCGAGCGGGACACCTTCGAGGAGTGGCGGGCCGGCACCGTCCTGCGCCCCGGTTTCGAGCCCTGGCACCTGCGGGTCGTCCTCGACGGCGACGGCGCGGTCGTGGCGATGGCGTTCCTGGTCATGTTCCCCCGCGAGGACGGCCAGCTCGAGGCGTACGTCGACAGACTGGCCACCCGGGGCGACCAGCGCGGCCGCGGCCTGGCGCAGGCGCTGCTCGTCGACGCGTTCGGCATCGCTGCCGAGCACGGGGCCGTCGGCAGCTCGCTCTCCACCGACTCCCGCACCGGCGCGCTGGGCCTCTACGAGAAGGTCGGCATGGTCGTCACCCAGACCTGGGTCAACCGCGCCATCGCCGTCTGACTGCCGAACCGGCGCATCAACACGTCGGGTCGACCCACCAGAACCGGGCTCCCGCACACTGGCCCGGTGGACAGGACGCAGGAGGGTCGGCTCGGTCCGGTCCCGCAGCCCGAGGGGGCCCGGCGGCAGCTGGCGCTGATCGCCGGCGTGCAGGTGCTCGGCCTGGCGGTGTGGTTCTCGGCCACCGCGATCGCGCCGACGCTGCGGGTCGAGTGGGGGCTCTCGACCGGCGCCGCGGTGTGGCTCACCGCCTCGGTCCAGCTCGGCTTCGCCACCGGCGCGGTGGTGTCCGGGCTGCTCACGCTCGCCGACCGGGTGCCACCGCACCGGCTCGCGGCCGCGTGCGCGCTGGGCGCGTCGGGGTGCACGGCGACGCTCGCCCTGGTGTCCGACGGGTTGGGCTCCGCCGTACCGCTGCGCTTCCTGACCGGCGCCTTCCTGGCCGGGCTCTATCCGGTGGGGATGAAGCTGACCGCGTCGTGGGCTCGACCGGTCGACCGCGGCCGCGCCTTCGGGCTGCTCATCGGCTGCCTGACCCTCGGCTCGGCGCTGCCCCACCTCGTGGCCGCGGCGGGCCCACTGCCCTGGCGGGCGGTGATGCTGACCGCAGCGTCCCTGACCCTGCTCGCGGGGCTCGCGGCCCTGGTGGCCGTGCGTCCGGGACCACTGCTGGCCCGCGGCGCCAGGCCCGAGCTGCGGCACGCGTGGGCAGGGTTCCGCGAGCCGGCGCCGCGGCTGGCCAACCTCGGCTACTTCGGGCACATGTGGGAGCTCTACGCCCTATGGACCTGGCTCCCGGCCTTCCTGGTCGCCCAGCGGGGGTGGGACCTGTCGGCCGGCGGCGTCAGCGCGGTCACCTTCGCCACGGTCGGCGGCGCCGGGCTGGTCGGCGCGCTGGTCGGCGGGTGGGCGGCCGACCGGTGGGGCCGCGCCCCGGCCGCCTCCGGCGCGATGCTGGTCAGCGGTGCCAGCTGCCTGCTCTCGCCGTTGGTCTTCGACGTCCCGGCCGCAGTGCTGGCGGTCTTCCTGGCGGTGTGGGGAGCCTCGGTGATCGCGGACTCCGGCGTCTTCTCCACGGCGCTGAGCGAGACCGCCGACCAGCGCTTCGTCGGGACGGCGCTCACGGTCCAGACCGCCGTCGGTTTCACGCTGACCGTGCTGACCATCCAGGCGCTGCCGGCGATGGCGGAGGCGGTGGGGTGGCAGTTCGCCTTCTGGCTCCTCGCGCCCGGCCCGCTGCTCGGCGCCCTGGCGATGCGCCGCTTCCGGATCGCGATCCAGGACAAGGACTAGAACACGTTCTAGTATGGCGCATGGTCACCTTCGTCACCCGCTTCGACCTGCGTGCCCCCGGCGCCACCGGCCGGGAGCGGTCCGAGCTCTACCGCCGCTCGATCGAGCAGGCGGCGTACCTCCAGGCGCGCGGCCGGCAGCCGATCATGGTCAGCGAGCACCACGCCTCGGACGACGGGTACCTGCCCAGCCCGATCCCGTTCGCCGCAGCGATCGCCGCGGTGACCACCGACGTCCCGATCACGATCTCCGCGCTGCTGGTGAACTTCTACGACCCGATCCGGCTCGCCGAGGACCTCGCCGTCCTCGACCACCTCTCCGGTGGCCGGGTCTCGTGCACGGTGGGGCTCGGCTACCGGCGCGAGGAGTACGACCTATTCGGCCGCCCGTGGGAGACCCGCGGACGCGATCTCGAGGCGCGGCTCGAGGTGCTGCTGCAGGCATGGACCGGCGAGCCCTTCGAGCACGAGGGCCGCACGGTGCGGGTGACGCCGAGACCGCTCTCGCGCCCCCACCCCTTCCTGATGTACGGCGGCGGGTCGGTCGCCGCAGCGCGCCGGGCCGGCCGGCTGGGGCTCGGCTTCCAGCCGCAGCACGGCGACCCGGCGTTGAAGGAGGCCTACGACGCCGCCTGCCGCGAGGCCGGTCGGGACCCAGGGTTCGTGCTGCTGGCGCCGCCCGGCCCGGCCAACGTGTTCGTCACCGAGGACGTCTATGCGTTCTGGGAGCGATGGGGCCACCACCTGCTGGCCGACGCGACGGCGTACCAGGAGTGGCACGGCGAGAATGCGTCGTACGTCCTGGACGCCTCGCGGACCGTCGAGGAGATGCGCGCGGCGGGCGTCTACCTCGTCACGACTCCCGAGGACCTCGTCGACCGCTGCCGCGCGGGAGAGGTGCAGCTCGTGACCAGCCACCCCGGCTGCGGCGGGCTGCCCGCCGAGCCGTCGTGGGACCACGTGCGGCTGCTGTGCGAGCGGGTCATGCCGGCGCTGGCCTGAGGCCTCCCCGCCGCGACCGCCCCGCCGCGACCGCTACGCCGGGAGCTCGACGGTCGTCACGAGGCTCGTGACAGAGGGCCGCGGCGGCGTGGAGGAGAACCCGAATCCGGGCTCGGGGCTGACCGGCGCCAGCGCGCCGAGCGGGGTCCCGTCGAGCGTGCCACTGGCGGACACGACCGCCCGGTGGTCGGTGGCGGCGTAGAACTCGCGTCGGCCGTTCCCGGCCGAGCCCCGGGTCCGCACCCCGCGCAGCACCACCCGGGCGACCGGGTCGGTGACGGTGCACCAGGCGGGAGAGGTGGCCAGGCGCCGCGGGACCAGCCGCAGCAGCCGCCCGAGCACGGTGCGACGACCCACCGCGAGAGCGAGCGTGAGGGAGGGGGACCGCACCTGCCAGGTGGCGTCCCCCGTGACGTCGAACGGCTCGATCCGCACCTCGTCGAAGGAGTACGTCGCTGCCACGAAGTCCGCGACCTCCTGGCTCGGTGCGAGGAGGATCCGGCGCCCCTCGGGCGTGGCGACCATGGCGTCGGCGAAGGCCCCCAGGGGGCCGCGCTCCCACCGGCCGACGACGACCCTCACGCCCGACGTCGAGCCCACCCCGGCGATCCGGCCCTCGAACCGCTGCCGGGTCATCGACGCCGTGGCCTCACTTCTTGTGCGCGTTGACGAAGAACATCCGGTAGCCGAGATAGGCAAGGGCCACGATGATCACCAGGGCGAGCAGCAGCTTCATGCAGCCATCGTGTCGGGCCGCCTGGCCTGGCTGCTCACCTGATCGGGGCCCCCGACACCGTGCGGGCGATGACGAGCCGCTGGATCTCCGAGGTCCCCTCGAAGATGGTGTAGATCCGGGCGTCGCGCGCCCAGCGCTCGACGGGGTACTCCCGCGTGAAGCCGTTGCCGCCGAGGATCTGCATCGCCTGGCCGGTCACCTTGATCGCGGTCTCGCCGGCGAAGAGCTTCGACATCGACCCCTCGGCCTTGTCGAAGGACCCGCCCGTCGCGGCCTTCCACGACGCGCGCCACACCATCAGCCGCGCGGCGTCGATCTGGGTGGCCATGTCGGCGAGCTGGAAGGCGACGCCCTGGTTCTCGATGATCGGCTTGCCGAACTGCTCGCGGGTCTTGGCGTAGTCCAGCGCGGTCTCGTACGCCGCTCGCGCGATGCCGACCGCCTGCGCGCCCACCGCGGGGCGGGTGCGCTCGAAGGTCGCCATGCTGGCGTTCGAGCCGCCGGTCGACGCGCCCTCGCGGGCCCGGGCGAGCCGGGCGTCGAGCTTATCCTTGCCCCCGAGCAGGCAGCGGCCCGGCACGCGCACCTGGTCGAGGACGACCTCGGCGGTGTGCGAGGCGCGGATGCCGTGCTTGTGGAACTTCTGCCCCTGGGAGAGGCCCTTGGTGCCCGGCGGGACGATGAACGAGGCCTGGCCGCGCGTGCGCAGGTCGGGGTCGACCACGGCGGTCACCAGGTGCACGTCGGCCAGGCCGCCGTTGGTCGCCCAGGTCTTGGTGCCGTTGATGACCCACTCGTCGGTCGCCTCGTCGTACGTCGCCCGGGTGCGCATCGCGCCGACGTCGCTGCCGGCGTCGGGCTCGGAGGAGCAGAAGGCGGCGATCTTGAGGTCGCCGGGCTCGCCGAACATCTCCGGCGCCCACTCGGCCAGCTGCTCGGGGGTGCCGTTGCTGGCCAGGCCGGCGGCGGCCAGGGCCGTGCCGACGATGGACAGGCCGATGCCGGCGTCACCCCAGAACACCTCCTCCATGAAGATCGGGATGCCCAGGCCGGTGGGGTCGAAGGACTGGGTGGCGAAGAAGTCCAGGGAGTAGATCCCGACCTTGGCGGCCTCCTCGACCACCGGCCAGGGGAACTCCTCCTTCTCGTCCCACTCAGCAGCCGCGGGTCGGATGACCTCGGCGGAGAAGGTGTGCAGCCACTGCTGCAGCTCGACGTGGTCGGGGGAGGGGCCGAAGCTCGGCACGGGTGCGTCCGTCACGTACTGGAGAGTAACCGCGACACGGTGTCGCTGTCAGTGGGTCGGCTCGGGATAGTCCGCATCCGATCTCACCCTCAGCGCGCGCTGAGGGTGAGAAGTCGTGCGGACTATCCCGACTCATCGGTGCGCGAGCCGCGTGAACGCCCACGTCGCGGCGTCGGCGATCTCGGCGGGCGTGGTGTCGACGGTGCCGTCGAGCCAGGCCACCACCAGCTCGGAGAGACCGCCGACGAACAGCATCGCGGCGAGCACGCCGGTGCTGCCGCGCTCGGCCTCGTCGCCGTACAGCTCCAGCGCCTCGACCTCGGCGAAGTCGGCGAGGCCCTTGAGCATCGCCTGCCGGCGGGCGCGCAGGGTGGGGCGGCTGGGGGCGAGGATCATCGCGGCGCGGCCCTTGCGCGGGTCGTCGACGAAGATGCCGACGAACGCGGCGACGGCGGCGTGCGCCCGCTCGGCCGGGCCGCCCTCGGTCTCCTCCACGGCCCGGGCGGTGAGGTCGAGGATCTCCTCGTAGATCGACTCCAGCACCGCGCTCAGCGCGGCCTCGAGGCCGGTGAACTGCTCGTAGAAGTAGCGCTCGGTGAGGCCGGCCTGCTGGCAGATCCGGGTCATCGTCACCGGCGGCCCGTCGAGGCTCCCCCAGACCTCGAGCGTGGCCTCGAGCAGGCGGGCGCGGCGTTCGGTGGAGCGCTCCTCGGCGCTCTGCCCGCGGTAGACACCCTGCTTGACGGCCACGGCTCACAGCATCCCACTTCTTTACCCGTCGCGGGCGGTGGAATGAATCACGCCGAGGCGTGCCGGATCACGGGCGGAGGCTGGTGACAGCCTCCGCTGTCAGTTTACGCTCCGGCTGTGACCCGGACCACAGCCCCACGTCTGCTCTCCCGCACCCCCGACCGCGACGTGCGCGGCAAGGTCGTCGCCATCACCGGCGCCGGCCGCGGCATCGGTCTGGCGACGGCCGCCCGCTTCGCCGACGCCGGCGCGATCGTGGTCATCGGCGACCTCGACGACGACGTCGCCGCCAAGGCAGCGGCGCAGGTCGGCGGCGGAGCCGAGGGGTACGTCGTCGACGTGGCCGACCGGGAGTCCTTCGCCGCCTTCCTCGACCGCGCCGAGGCGCTCGGCCCCGTGGAGGTGCTGGTCAACAACGCGGGGATCATGCCGCTCTCCCCGCTGGTCGACCAGTCCGACGCCTCGATCGACAAGGTCCTCGACATCAACCTGCGCGGCGTCATCACCGGCACCCGGCTGGCGGCCCGCGCGATGGGCGCCCGCGGTCACGGTCACGTCGTCAACGTCGCCTCGGCAGTCGGACGGATCGGGATGGCCGGCGGCGCGGTCTACTCCGCCAGCAAGTTCGGCGTGGTCGGCTTCTCCGAGGCGATGGCCGGCGAGCTGCGCCCGGTCGGCGTCGACGTCTCCGTGGTGCTCCCGACCGTGGTGGCCACCGAGCTCGGCGCCGGCGTCTCCGCGACCCGCGGGATGCGACCGTGCCGGCCCGAGGAGGTCGCGGACGCAGTGCTGGCGACCGTGCGCCGCCCGCAGTTCGAGACCTGGGTCCCGGGCTACGCCAAGGGCCTGTTCTACGGGACCAACACCTTCCCGCGCCGGGTCCGCGACGCGATCAGCCACGCCCTGCGGGCCGACAGCTCGCTGAGCGCCGTCGACACCGAGGCCCGCGCGGAGTACGAGCGCCGCGCCTCGCGTTGAGGGGTCCGCGATGACCGGGTTCCGCCTCTCCAGCACCGTGCTCGCCGCCCCCGACCCCAGGGCGCTGGCCGCGTTCTACCGGGCGCTCCTGGACTGGGAGACCCGCGACGACGAACCCGACTGGGTGGTGCTGAAGCCGCGCGGCACCGGTCACGGGGCCGCCACCGGCCTGGCCTTCCAGCGCGAGGCCGACCACGTGCCCCCGCGCTGGCCGGCCACGGGGGGTGACCAGCAGATGCAGGCGCACCTCGACATCGGCGTACCCGACCTGCCGGCGGGTGTCGCGCGGGCCGAGGAGCTGGGGGCGGTCCAGGCCGCCACGCAACCGCAGGACGACGTGCGGGTCATGCTCGACCCGGCCGGGCACCCGTTCTGCCTGTTCCTCGACCCCCTCGGTGACCCCACCGGCGCGTGAAGCCCTCGGGATTGCCGGGACAGGAGGCGGTCGCGTCCCGCACCCTGGTGTCGTGCCCCTCGCCCTGACGCTGCGCCGCGCGCTCCTCGCGCTCCCCGCCCTCGCCCTGGTGGCGGGGTCGTCCGCGGTGGTCGGACCGCCCTCCAGCGCCGCCGACGGGGCGGACACGGGGGCCGACAGGGGGGCCGTGACGAGCGCCGCCCGCAAGGCCAAGGACCCACGCAAGACGCGCGGGCTGTACGTCGACACGCGCATGCCCGCGCACCAGCAGGGCCCGGCGTACTCGAAGATCGCCAAGCGGCCCCAGGCGCTCTGGCTCGGCTCGGAGTACTACCCCACCGACCAGGTCGCGGGCGTGGTCTCCACCTACGTGGACCTCGCCGAGAGCGCCGGCAAGACCCCGATGCTCGTCGTGTACTCGATCCCCGACCGCGACTGCGGGCAGTACTCCTCCGGTGGCCTGCCCGGGGTCGACGCCTACAAGAAGTGGGTGGCCCAGGTGGCCAAGGGCATCGGCAGCAGCAAGCCGATGCTGGTGCTCGAGCCCGACGCGCTGCCGTTCTACCACCAGGGCACCTGCGGCAACGCGAACAACCGCATCAAGGCGCTCCGCTCGGCGGTGCGCAAGCTCTCCAAGGCCGGCGCCTGGGTCTACATCGACGCGGGCCACTCCGGCTGGACCACCGGGGACACCTCCAAGGACGACACGCCCTGGGACGGTCGCGCGGAGCTGCTGAAGAAGGCCGGCGTCGCCGGCGCCCGCGGCTTCAGCACCAACGTCTCCAACTTCCGCCGGATGAAGGACGAGAAGCACTACGCCGCGTGGATGGTGCGTCAGCTGAGGAAGCTCGGCATCAAGGGCGTGAAGTACGTCGTCGACACCTCGCGCAACGGCGCCAAGAACCCCGTCGACGGCGACGTCATCAACCCCACGTGGGCGCGCATCGGCCAGAAGCCCCGGCTGCGCTTCGACAAGGCCTTCGACGGCACCCTGTGGGTCAAGCACCCCGGCGAGTCCGACGGCACCGTCAACGGCGGCCCGGCGTCGGGCCAGTGGTGCGACCTGCTCGCCGACCGGCTGCTGGGCGACGAGAAGTCCCAGAACGGGTGCTGACGGGGGCTGGGGTGGTCTTCCACCTCACCGGGTCTCGACACGCGGGTCGCGTCCTCGCTACCAGCCCCAAGAGCCCTGGCTCCCCTTGAAGGGCCCGACCACACGGTCGGTGATCCAGCCGCCGTAGAACCCGCCGTCCTGCGGACGCACCACCTCGCCGTCGACCCGGCAGGCGTCGACGAGTCCGGGCATGACCGCCCACGCATCGGCCAGCTCGAGGAAGGTCGGCGTGGGGTCGGGGTAGGTCCAGGCGGCCCGGGGCGCCACGCGGTCACCGCCGTGGAGGTCGGCGTACGCCGCCTGCCCCTTCCACTCGCAGTGCGAGCTGCCCTGGGTGGGGACGAGCGCGCCGTCGACGAAGGCCTCGCGCGGCAGGTAGTAGGTGGGCGGGTGGCTGGTCTCCAGGACCCGCCAGCCGCGTGTGCTGCGGGCGATCACCACGCCGCCGAGCTCGACCTCGACCAGCTCGTGGGTCTCCTCCAGGGCGGGTGGTCGGGGGTAGTCCCACACCGACTCCTGGCCGGGTCCGGGCCGCTCGGGCCGAGGTCGTCGCACGGTGCCAGCCTAGGTCGGGGCTGGTCGTAGCGTGGCCGCTCCTGTCGAGCAGTGGGGGACCTCCTGTCCCGACGACCTGGGGCTGGTCGAGGTCAGGATCGCCTTCACCAGCTACTGCGAGATCCACGGCAGCGCCGAGTACGTCCGCGTGCTCGACCCCGGGACCGGGGACCAGCTGCTCCAGCCGTAGGTCCACACCGACCGGGACCTGCTGCCGGGCCCCCCTGGCTCGTCGGTGCTGCTGCCCTGCGCCTCAGGCGCTGGTGGCGGGTACCTCCACCCGTAGGTTCATCAGGTCCAGGGCGGTGTGCAGGTCGTCCGGGGAGTCGAACGCGTCGGTGACCTCGTCAAGCAGGACGCTGCACCACGTGGGCTCCTCGGAGAAGACACAGCTCCCGAAGTAGGCGCTGATGGCCCGGGTGGCGGTGTCGTTGTCGAGACTCATGCCCCGCAATATGCCAGGTCAGAACCCCTGACGGGGTCACCCGCTCGTTTTCTGGCTCGAACGGGTGAGGGTCGCCCACGCGGGCTCCCGACGGGCCCCTCCCCGGGCGGGTGGTGTCCGCGCGGGCGACGCCGGGCAGCCTCGAGGTCGTGAGCGACTCCACCGGCTCGACCCTGCCCCCGCACGTCCTGGTCCTCTTCGGCGCGACCGGCGACCTGGCCTCCCGCAAGCTTCTCCCCGGGCTCTACCACCTCGCGGCCGCCGGTCGGCTGCCCGAGGAGTACGCCGTCATCGGCACCGGGCGGCACTCCCCCGGCACCGACGAGGAGTTCCGCGAGCGGATCCGCTCGGCCCTCGACGACAGCATCGACGACCTCGACGGCGACCTCGCCGACGACCTGCTCTCGCGGCTGCGCTTCCAGACCTCCGACGCCGAGGACGGCTCCGACCTGGCCGAGGCCGTCCGCGAGGCCGAGGAGTCGATGTCGGCCGACGCCTCCGAGGTCCGGCGGCTGCTCTACCTCTCCATCCCCCCGGGCGCGATGGAGCCGATGATCGCGATGCTCGGCAAGGATGGGCTCACGGACCGGGCCCGTCTGGTCGTGGAGAAGCCGTTCGGCCTGGACCTGGAGTCCTCGCGCGACCTGGACGCCGCCCTCAAGGGCGTCGTCGAGGAGGACCAGGTGTTCCGCATCGACCACTTCCTGGGCAAGGAGGCGGTGCAGAACATCCTCGCGCTCCGCTTCGCCAACGGCCTCTTCGAGCCGGCGTGGGACGCGCGCTCGGTGGAGTCGGTCCAGATCGACGTACCCGAGGAGCTCGGGCTGGAGGGGCGCGGCTCGTTCTACGAGTCCACCGGCGCGCTGCGCGACATGATCTCCACCCACCTCACCCAGATCCTCGGCTTCGTGGCGCTGGAGGACCCCGGCTCCTTCGAGGCCCGCGCGCTGCGCGACGCCAAGGCCGCGGTCTTCGAGGCGATGCGTCCGCTGGACCCCGAGCGCAGCGTCTTCGGCCAGTTCGAGGGCTACCGCGAGGAGGACGACGTCGACCCGGACTCCGACGTCGAGACCTTCGTGGCGCTCGAGGCCTGGGTCGACAACGACCGCTGGCGCGGCGTGCCGTTCCTGCTGCGCACCGGCAAGGCGATGGCCGCCACCCGACGCACGGTCACCATCCGCTTCCGCACACCGCAGTCGGGGATCTTCGAGCGCTCGGTCGCCTGCAACGAGCTGGTGCTGGAGCTGACCGACTCCCCCGTGGTGACGCTGCACCTGCAGGGCAAGCTGCCCGGCCCGGACATGGAGCTGACCGGGGCCACCATGTGCCTGGACCTGGGCGACGTGCCCGACGCCGACCCGCTGGAGGCCTACGAGCGGCTGATCCTCGACGTGCTGCGCGGGGACCGGTCGCTGTTCACCCGCGCCGACGAGGTGGACCGGATCTGGCAGGTCTGCCAGCCGCTGCTGGACTCCCCGCCCGCGGTGCAGTCCTACCCCCGGGGCTCGTGGGGCCCCGACGCCGCGCTGGACCTGCCGCCGGGTGGGTGGAGGCTGTGCCGGGAGTGAAGGGTGTGACGCAGGGTGCCGGTGGGACCGGCAAGGTTCATCGGCCGGCCGACATACCCGGAAGCTGGACGACGAAGTTCTGTCGTCCCGTGGACGGGTTCATCGGCTGGCCGATGAACCTTGCCCAACACCAGCCGACTACCGCGCCGACTCCCGCAGCGTCGACCCCCGAGCACCCCGGACGGTGAGGGTCGCGGAGACCAGGGCGACGGCGCCGAAGAGCAACGCGGTGACCAGCGCCAGGAGCGCCAGCCGCCACGGGTCGATGGCGGCGACGAGGGCCGGGGTGGAGAGGGTCTCGGCGTAGCCGAGCGTGACGGTGCGCAGGACGACGTACTGCGCCAGCGACCCGGCGGCCAGCCCGGCCACGGCCGTGCCTCCGAGCACCAGCACCAGCTCGCGCAGCACCGCCCCCATCACCTGCCGCCGCGGCACGCCCACCACCCGCAGCGCGGCGGCGTCGCGACGACGCGCGGGCAGCTGCACCGCCGTGGAGACCGCCAACGAGGCGACGGCCATCAGCAGCACGAGGGCGGCGACGACGGCGTAGAGCCGCAGCGCCAGGGCGTACGCCGTGTTGTCCAGGCTCGCCTTCACCTCGGCGTACGTCGTCTCCTCGGTGAGTCCGGCGTCGCGCAGCGCCCCCACGACCGACGGCGGGGTGTCGGCGCGGGCCATGACGTAGACCTCGGTGTTCTGGTCGTAGACCTTCCGGCCGGTGGCGAAGGTGTCGTAGTCGATGAGCAGTCCCCGGGGGCCGAGCAGCGGCACGCTGCCCGCCTCCAGCACCGGGTCGACGTCGAAGCTGAGCGGCGTGCCGGCGTTGTAGGCGTCGGCCGAGGACTCCGTGCGGGCGTCGACCCCCGCGACGACCGGTAGCCGCGCGGGCGGGTCCCCCGCGCCGATCTGGACGATCACCGGGCTCCGGCTGGAGACCGACACGGCCAGCCCGGCCCCGTCGAGCCGGAGGGAGTCGACGGCGTCGTTGCCGGTCGCGCCCGGCACCAGCGCCCAGGCGCCGCCGGTGAGCGCGTCGGCGACGGGCTGCCGGTCGACGGTGACCGACTCGATCGTGAGCGAGCCGTCCATGGCGGTCGGCAGCGCGGCGGCCGACCCGAGGGTGATCTGCTCGAGGCGGCACCCGTCGCGGCAGAACGGCGTGCGCTCCGAGACGACCGAGCGTCCCTCACCGACCGGGCCGAGGAAGACGGTGCGCGGCCGGTCCGTCGGCGGCACCAGCCGCAGCCGGACGACCAACGGCTCCTCGGTGGTGAGCCGGTTGTCGAGGTCGAGGCCCACCCGCTTGCCCGTCACCACGGGGACGGGCCCGGTGGCCAGCAGGCCGGCGACCTCGGACGCCGAGGTGCCGGGCGTCCACTGCTCGTTCCAGAGGCCCACGCGGGCCAGGCGGGTGGTGTCGAGGACGGAGAAGACCGGCCCCGGCTGCGGGGTGGCGATGGTGCTGCCCGCCATCAGCCACTCCCCGTCGGGGTCGATCCCGCGGGTCAGGCCCACGGTGTCGTCGAGGCTCTGCTCGGAGGTCCACAGCACCGCGGCCGGGGCACGGGTGGCCGCCACGGAGGCGCGCCAGGCCGAGGAGGAGTCGTAGACCCCCGCCCCGAACACGCAGATCGCGATCGCCGCCGTCACCGGCAGGATCACCAGCGTCCCCTCCTGGCGCCGCGACAGCGCGCGCACCGCCACGAACGAGCCGAGCGAGCGGGTGTGCGGCACCGCGCGGGTCCACCACGTCGCCAGCGACGAGGTCAGCCGGGTCGCGCCGAGACCGGCGACGACGGCCAGCAGGACCGGGAGGACCAGGTCGGTGACGTCGGGACGGCCGCGCTCGGTGGAGCTGAGCTTGCTCAGCAGCACCGCGAGCGCCGCGGCGACCAGGGCCAGCTGCGCGACGACCGCGGCGCGGCGCGCCCGCCTGGGACGTCGTACGCCGCTGAGCTGGTCCTCCAGGGGGATCCGCACCACGAGCCCGACTGCCGCCACGGCGACCGTGGCGGCGCCGAGCCCGACCAGCCCGCCGGCCGCCAGCGACGTCCACGGCACCCGCAGCGGCAGTCCCGGCACCAACCAGGCCTCGATCAGCAGCAGCACCGTGCCGACGCCGACCAGGCCCCCGACCGGGACCGCGAGCGCGAGCAGCGTCAGTGGCTCGGACATCCCCAGCGACCACATCCGGCGGCGCGGCAGGCCGCGCAGCGAGGCGAGCGCGAGCTCGGGCATCCGCAGGTCCGCGGCGGCGGTGAGCAGGCGCAGCAGCAGCGCCAGCGCCACCAGCACGAGGCTGATGACGGCCGGCGAGACCGAGGCCCGGGCGGTGGCCTGCTGGTCGCGGACCTCGTCCACGACCCCGTCGATGTCGTTGATGGAGCGCTCGACGAGCTGTCCGCCGGGCAGGGCGGCGCTGAGGTCCTCCTGGGCCCGGGCGACCTCGGCGACGCGCTCGAGGTCGGCGACCTCGAGGTCCGCGGGCACCGCGAGCCGTCGGTCGACCAGCACCTCGTAGCCCACCGTGGCCGCGGCCCGCTCGACCGCCTCGGCGGTCGCCAGCATCGGGGCCGGCTGGTAGGGCATGTTGGCCGGCGGCGGCGTGGGCGGACGGGTGCTCAGCCGGCCGGACTCGAACCAGTAGTCGGCCTCCTCCGGCCCGGGGGCGGAGTAGGTGCCGACCACCTCGACGGTGCCGATGCCCTCCACCGGCGAGGTGTCGCCGATCGACAGGCCGGTGATCGTGGAGTCCAGGGCGAGCAGCAGGACCTCGTCGGCCGCCTGCGGGCAGCGGCCCTCCACCACGAGGTGGTCGCAGTAGCCGGGTGCCCAGCCGAGTCGCGCCAGGCCGCCGAGCCCCTCCGTCTGCTGGGTCCGCACGAAGACCTGGGGCTCGACGTAGAGCGCCGCGCCGTCGCCGCCCTCCTCGGTCGCCTCGCGGGCGGCCGCCCGCGCGTCGTCCAGCACGCCGTCGAGGTCGGAGGCGGCCCCACCGTCGGGCGTCCAGACCCAGGACAGCCCGGTGAGGTTGTTCGGGGCCTCCGCGAGGCGCGAGACCAGGAACGACCCGGTCACCGCGCTCTGGAAGGCGGGTCCGAGCACCGCCGAGCCGACCGCGAGCGCGGTGAGGACGACCGACCCGATCGAGAGCAGCAGCCGCGAGCGCAGGCCGCGCAGCACCGTGGACAGCAGCGCCGGCCCCCTCATCGGGCCTCCTCGCGCAGCACCGCCGGGGCGGACTCCCGGCCACCGACCTCGCGGCCTCGCCACAGCACGACGACCACCACCAGCGAGGCGAGCAGCGCGGGGAGCACGAGCGGCAGCGGCGCGACGGCGGTGCGCAGGGCGACCGCGTGCTCGGGGACCAGCACCAGGCCGAGCCTGCCGAGCAGCAGCGCCACCGCGAGGTAGACACCGGTCACGACCGCCGCCCCGGTCGCCACCAGCAGCAGCACGGCCTCGACGACCGTGCTGCGTCGCAGCGTCGCCCGGTCGACACCGACGGCCCGCAGGGCCGCCACGTCGCGCACCCAGGCCTCGCGCTGCCGGGCGACCGCGGTGACGAGCACCAGCAGCGCGACCAGGAGGCAGCAGATCGCGGTCATCAGGTACGCCTGCGCCTGCGCAGCCCCGGTCGCGTCGCGCACCTGCTCGGTCACGCGCGCCAACGGCCGGCCCTGCGCCCCGGTCTCCTCCTCCAGCGCGGCCAGGAGGGCGTCCGGCGCGTTGTCGCGGGCCAGCACCATCACCTCCGCCGCCGGGATCGTGGGCGGGGCCCCGGCCGCGGCCCGCGGCAGGTCGGCGTAGACGCCGTCGGCCTCGACCAGCGGCAGCGCCGGGAAGCGTGCCAGCACGCGGGCCGCCAGGTCCTCGCCTCCAGGGGACTCCAGCACCGGGTCGCCGTCCCAGGTGGCGGTGCGGGTGACCAGGACCGGGATGGCACCCTCGCCCCGGGAGGGCACGGCGGTGAGCGGCTCGTCCGACGCGGGCGCGAGCAGTCCCTCGGCGACCTCGACGGGTCCGCCCGGCCCGGCGGCGCTGGGTGCGTCGGCAGGCGACCAGGGCCGGTCGAGCACCGAGGTCGACCCGAGCCGCAGGTCGGTCACCAGGAACGGCAGCGCGCGGTCGTCGTCGGCGCGCGCGAGGGTGATCGAGACGACCGTGCAGCCCTCGACGCAGTCCACCGGGGTCGAGACCGTCCGGGACGCACCGTCGAGCCCGACCTCGCTGTCCACCCGCACGCGCATCTCCTGCCCCGAGGTACGGCGCAGCGCCACCTCGACCCGCGGCCGCAGCCGGCCCTCCTCCCGGGGGCTCACCCCCGCGACCTCGACCAGCACAAGGCCAAGCATCGCGACGAGGGCGATCTGCGTCAGGCGCCGGGCCTGCTCTTGTGGTCCCATGTCAGCCCCCGCACTGCCCCGAAGGGCATCGGCGTGCCCCCCGCTCATGTCAGGCTTTCCTTCTGGCGCGAGATCAGCACCAGATTGCGCACGTAGACGATCAGACCCGCCCCCTGCCCCAGCATGAAGACCGGGTCTTGGCGATAGAGCGTCTCGTCGGCCCAGGCCGCCACCTGCACCGCGCCCGTGACCGCCAGCCCGGCCACGACGCCCGCCGCGACCAGCACCCGCAGGGGCGCTGCGGCATCGGCCGAGCGGGCCAGTCGCCGCGTGGCGAGGTAGGCCGGCAGACCACGCCGGCCGGTCCGGCGTACCCCGACGCGGGCGAGGGTGCCCATCAGCCACAGCGCGACGTGCCCGGCGGCGAGCCCGATGAGGGCCGGGCCGGCGAGGACGAGCAGGTCGGACTGGGTGCCGTCGACGACCCGGGCGCGGTAGACCGCGACCACCGCACCGACCACCGCGAGCACCTGGGCGAAGACCGAGGCCACTCCCGAGGACCGGGGGCGGGCGGCGCCGCGGACCTGGGCGACCAGCGGCTCGCGCAGCGCGGCGGCCATGCCGACGAGCACCGCGACCAGCGCGACGACCAGCACCACCGCGACGGCGGCGGCGACGTCGGCACCCGGGGTCCCCATCGGGTCGCCGACCCAGGCCCGGGCGGCCAGGTCGGCGACGACGAGGCCGGCTCCGGTGCCGGCTGCGGCGCCGAGCAGGAGCACCAGCAGCGGCTCGACGAGCAGCAGCGTGAACAGCTCGCCGCCCTCGAGGCCGCGGAGGCGGGCCAGGGCGATCTCGGTACGCCGGGCGGCGGCCAGCTCGCGACCGGTGGCGGGCACTGCGACGGCCCCCACGAGCAGCAGCGGCACGGCCAGCAGGCGCGAGGTCCCCGCGGCGGCGGCGAACCCGACCACGGCCACGACACCACCGACGACCACGACGGTCAGCAGGAACAGGGGCAGCAGCGTGCCCCGGCGCGCCCACGCCCCCCGCAGGGTGCGGGACCGCAGCCGCGGCCGCGTGCCGCTCACGGGCTCCCCGGGGGTCGGCGGAACAGCTCGTACGGGTCGTCGTCCCCGGGCTGGTCGAGGTCCGAGCGCACCGGATCGGACGTCTCCGCCGGGTGGTCTCGACGCCCGCTCGTCGCTGGCGCTCCTCCCTGCTCGACCACCGGGGCCGGATCGGAGGGTGTGTCGTGAGAGGGGGTCACGGGAGACCCTCCGGTCGAGCCGTTCCCCGGGTCGGGGTACGACCGCGTGACGGGCAGGTGCACCGGCTCGGTGTGGTCGACCAGGCGCCCCTCGTCGAGGGCGTGGTGGTCGTCGCAGGCGTCGACCACGGCGGGGTCGTGGGTGGCGACCACGACGACGGCGCCACGGTCGGCCTCGCGGCGCAGCTCGGCCAGCACCAGCCCGCGGTTGCCCTCGTCGAGCTCGGAGGTCGGCTCGTCGGCGAGCAGCACCCCGGCCTCGACGCAGAGGCCGCGGGCCAGTGCCACACGTTGCATCTGACCTCCGGAGAGCTCCTCGACCTGACGGTCGGCGAGGTCGGCGATGTGGAAGCGGGCCAGCGCCTGCGCGGCCCGCTCGTCGGCCTCGTCGGGGTCGACGCCACGGGCGCGCAGCGCGACCGAGACGTTCTCTCGGGCCGACAGGATCGGCACCAGGCCGTAGACCTGCAGGACGAACGAGACCTCCGGGCGCGGGTCGCCGGTGCCGCGCCACATCGGCGCTCCAGCGTACGTCGCCTCGCCGGCGGTCGGACGGAGGAGACCGCCTGCGATGGAGAGCAGCGTGGTCTTGCCGGAGCCGGACGGCCCGGACAGCGCGGTCATCCGGCCGGCCGCGAAGGTCAGGTCGAGGTCGTGCAGCAGCGTGCGGGTCAGCTCGTAGCGCACCCCGCTCAGTCTCAGGTCGCTCACGCGGTGGGGGCCTCTCCGTCGACCGCTCCCGTGACAGCTTCAGCCGAGCGGGAGACCAGCAGCCGGTCGGCGTCCTCGGGCTCGATGCGCACCAGCGTGCCCTGCGGCCACTGCTCGGCGAGGTGGGTGGGCAGGTGGACGACGCCCTCGGCGCCGATGACGACGTACTCCGCCCCGTCGCGGCCCTCGAGGCCGACCCGGCCGCCCTTCATCGTGATGGTGCGCGGGAAGGTCGCGGCGACCTCGGGCTGGTGGGTCACGACGACGATGGTGGTGCCGAGCTCGTCCCCGAGCTCGTGGATCAGGCCGATGACGGCGTCGCGGTCCTCGTGGGAGAGCTGGCTGGTCGGCTCGTCGGCGAGCAGCAGCTGCGGGCCGGTCGAGACCTCGCGGTCGGGCACGGCCTGCTTGCGCTCGGCGCCGGAGAGGGCGAGCCGGGCGAAGGCGATGTTCTGCCGGGCGGTGGCGTAGGGGAGCAGGTTGCGCGTCGCGCCCTGCAGCATGGTGCTGACGCGGCGGGAGCGCAGCCGGGCGAGCTCGGGCTCCGGGAGCCGGGAGATCTCGGCGTCGCCGAGGAGGATCCGGCCCGCGCTGGGGCGCTGGATGCCGCCGAGCAGCGTCAGCAGCGTGGACTTGCCCGAGCCCGACGGCCCGAGGAACGCCACCCGCTCGCCGGGCCGGATCGACAGGTCGACCCCCTGCAGCGCGACGACGTCGTGGCCCTCGAAGGTGCGGTAGAGGTGCACGACCCCCAGGCAGCGCACGCCCAGGCCGCCCTGCCTGTCCAGCTCCCCGAAGTCGACGTCGGCATCGACGACCGTCACCTGATGACCTCCTGTCCGTGGGCCAGCAGACAGTAAAGGGTGCGGCCGGGGCAACGGTCGGCGCCGGTTCGTTGTGGGCTCGTGACCCTCGGCGCAGGATTGGTGACCGGCAGGCGTAGGTTCTGGCGCGTGGCGAGGGCGGGCAGGTCGACGGCCGGGGTGCCGGCCGGACGGTGGCGCGGGCTGACCGCGGACACCCGGCCCCTGAAGGAGCCGCACTTCCGACGCCTGTGGACCGCCAACATCGTGACGGTCATCGGCGCGCAGCTCACGGTCGTCGCGGTGCCGGCGCAGATCTACGCGATGACCGGCTCCTCGGCGTACGTCGGGCTCACCGGCGTCTTCGGACTGGTGCCCCTCGTCGTCTTCGGCCTGTACGGCGGTGCGCTGGCCGACGTCTTCGACCGCCGCACGATCCTGCTGGTCACCACGATCGGGCTCATCGTCACCAGCGGCCTCTTCGCCGTGCAGGCCTTCGCGGGCGTGGGCGACGTGTGGCTGCTCCTGGGGCTGTTCGCGCTCCAGCAGGCGTTCTTCGCGGTCAACCAGCCGACCCGCAGCGCGCTGCTCCCCCGGCTGGTGCCGCCCGAGCAGCTGCCCGCCGCGAACTCCCTCAACATGACCGTGATGCAGGCCGGTGCGATCGCCGGTCCGCTGGTCGCCGGCATCCTCATCCCGTTCACCGGGTTCGGCTGGCTCTACGCGCTCGACACCGTCTCGCTGCTCACCACGCTGTGGGCGGTGGTGCGGCTGCCATCGCTGCGCATCGAGGGCGTGGCGGCCGCGGTGCCCGGCGTCCGGGCGGTCGTGGACGGCTTCGCCTATCTGCGGCACCAGCCGGTGCTGCTGATGTCGTTCGTGGTCGACATCATCGCGATGGTCTTCGGGATGCCGCGCGCGCTGTTCCCCGAGATCGCCCACCTGGACTTCGGCGGCCCCGAGGAGGGCGGCCTGACCTTCGCGCTGCTCTTCGCCGGCATCCCGGCCGGTGCGGTGGTCGGCGGCGTGCTGAGCGGCTGGGTGTCGCGGATCGTGAGGCAGGGCCTGGCGGTCGTCGTGTGCATCGTGGTGTGGGGCGTGGCGATGACCGGCTTCGGCGTCGCGGTGCTGCTAGCCGACGCCGGCGGCGCGGGCTGGCAGCGGACCATGCTCGTGACCGCGCTGCTGATGCTCGTGGTGGGCGGCGCGGCCGACATGGCGTCGGCGGCGTTCCGCTCCTCGATGCTGCAGAGCGCCGCGGCCGACGAGGTGCGGGGTCGCCTGCAGGGCGTGTTCATCGTCGTGGTCGCCGGTGGACCCCGGGTCGCCGACGTCGCGCACGGTGCCACCGCCGCGGCCGTCGGCGCCGGTGCGGCCGCTGCGGGTGGCGGCGTGCTGGTGGTGGTCGGCGTCGTGGTCGCGGCGCTGGTCGTGCCGTCGTTCGTGCGCTACCGGGTCACGGCCGCGGCCCGCTGACCCGGGGTGGGCGGTGAGTCCTCAACGCTTTGCCCAACTGGGACGGTTGACCACGCACCCGCCCTCGGGGCAGGCCGCGACCGGCGGTGGGCGATCAACCGACGGCCCACCCGGATCGGTTCACCACTCACCGCCCCGGCCGGTGCCGCGTCGAGCGGTGAGTCATCGACCGACAGTCCGAGCAGAACGGTTGACCACGCACCGCCCCCGGCGTCAGCCGGCCAGCGCGACGGCCACGGCCGCGCCGTACGCCGCATTGGCCCGCACCAGCGCGATGTTGGTGGCCAGCGACGACCCGCCGGTCAGCTCGACGATGCGTCCGAGCAGGTAGGGCGTGGTCGCCTTGCCGGTGATGCCGAGCGCGTGCATGTCGGCAAGGGCGCGGTCGATGACGACGCCGATCTCCTCGGCCGGGATCTCCTCCTCGACGGGCACGGGGTGGGCGAGCGCGACACCGCACTCCAGCCCGAGGTCCCACGTCGCGCGCGCCACCGCGGCGGCCTCGGCCGCACCGTCCACGCGCATCGGCGCGGCGAACCCGCTGGCCCGCGAGTAGAACGACGGGAACTCGTCGCTCCCCTCCACCAGCACCGGCACCCCCAGCGTCTCGAGCACCTCGAGGGTCAGGCCGATGTCGAGGATCGACTTCACCCCCGCGCTGATCACCGCGACCGGGGTGCGCGAGAGCTCGGTGAGGTCGGCGGAGAGGTCCATCGAGGTCTCGGCGCCCCGGTGCACGCCACCGAGGCCGCCGGTCACGAACACCTCGATGCCGGCCATCGACGCCAGTCGCATCGTGGCGGCGACGGTGGTGGCGCCGTGCAGGCCGCGCGCGGCGACGTACGGCAGGTCCCTCACGCTGGCCTTGACCACGTCGGGGTGGCTGGCCAGCAGCTCGAGGTCCTCGGCCGACAGCCCGACCCGCGGCCGCCCGTCGAGCACCGCGACGGTCGCCGGCACGGCACCACCGGCTCGCACGATCGACTCGACCTCGAGCGCCATCGCGACGTTGTCGGGGTAGGGCATGCCGTGGCTGATGATCGTCGACTCCAGCGCGACGACCGGGCGTCCCTCGCGCAGCGCGGTGGCGACCTCGTCGGTCAGGGTCAGCATCGGGTGCACGGTCATCGGGCCAGCATCTCCTCCAGGTCGGGACGGACGGTCAGCGGGGAGGCGACGGTGAGCGCCGCCGCCTCGTGGGCGTACGCCGCCGCCTCAGTGTGGCCGCGGCCCGACAGCACCGCGTGGCACCACGCCGCGAGCATCGCGTCGCCCGCGCCGGTGACGTCGACGACCTCGGTCACCGGGGCCGCCAGCTCGACCGCGCCAGCGCCGGACCCCGCGTGCAGCACCGACCCGGACGCCCCACGCCTCTCCCACACCAGCGCGACCCCCCGGGCGAGCAGGGCGGCGACCCCGCCGAGCGCCTCGAGCTCCCCCTGGCTGGGTGTGACCGCCAGCAGGTCCCGCACCTCCTCGGCCAGTCGGGCCGCCTTGGGGACGCTCACCGGGTCGACGACGACCGGCACGCCGTGCTCGGCCGCGAGGGCGCGGGCGGCCGTGAAGGTCGCGACGGGCAGGTTGCCGTCGAGCACGACCATCCCGGCACCGGCCACGACGTCGGCGGCGCGCAGGACGTCCTCGGGCGACGTCGCGTCGGCGGCCGCCATGTCGGCGACGCCCGCGACCAGCTCGCCGCGGTGGTCGAGCAGGGCGGTGTAGGACCCGGTCGGCCCGGGGTGGGTGCGGACGTGGGACACGTCGACCCCGGCCGCGGCGGTCGCGTCCAGCACCAGCCGGCCCAGGTCGTCGTCGCCGACCACGCCGACGAGGGCGACCGGGCGGCCCAGGTGTGCGAGGTTCTCGGCGACGTTGCGTCCCACCCCGCCCGGGGTGAGCGTGGCGGTGCCGGGGTTGGAGGTCCCGGGGACCAGCGGCGCTGTCGTGCGGGCCTTGAGGTCGGCGTTGATGCCGCCCACGACCACCACCCGGTCGGCGAGTGGCCGGCTCACAGGTCGAGGTGGAGGCGTAGGGCGTCGTCGACGGCGCTCAACACCTCGGCCGAGGCCCGGCCGAGCAGCGGCCCGATGCGCTCCACCGAGACCGAGCGGACCTGCTCGGCCTGGGCCTTGGAGTCCAGGCGCAACCCCGTGTCGGACGCCGGCAGGAGGGCCTGGAAGGCGAGGATCCGATCGGTGTTGCTGGTCACCGGCACCACCGTCACCACCCCGCGGCCGAGCCGCGCCGCCGTGAGGTTGGCCCGGTCGTTGCTGACAAGGATCGCCGGGCGACGCTTGTCGGCCTCGTTGCCACGAGCCGGGTCGAGGTCGACCAGACGGATCTCACCCCTGCGCACGATCGAGCCCGTCGGCCGTCGCCGCTGCCCAGGCCGCCGCCTCGCCCGAGGACTCGAAGTCCTCCCATGCCTCGGCGTAGTGGCTCTCCAGATCGGGGTGACGCAGGAGCCGGACCGCGTGCAGCACTGCCGCCGAACGGGACGGCAGGCCTGTTCGCTGCGCAAACTCGTCGAGCGCGGCGACGTCCTCGTCGGGGAGGCTGACGCTGATCTTCATGCCGCGATGCTACTCCAGTCCCACCACGGTGGGAAGCGTCACGGGCGGCCCACGAACGGCACCGCCGCGGGCCGCCGGACGTAGGGCCCGGGCGCCCACCGGACACCGGCGGGGTCGACCTCGAAGTCCGGGTACGCCGCCAGCAGCTCCTCCAGCGCGACCCGTCCCTGGAGCCGGGCGGCGGCAGCGCCGAGGCAGTGGTGGCTGCCCTGGGAGAAGGTGAGGATCTGGGAGGGGCGCCGCCCGACGTCCAGCGAGTCGGCGTCGGGGCCGTAGCGCTCCGGGTCGCGGTTACCGGCGGCGTACAGCAGGAGGACCTTGCGGCCGGCCGGGACCTCCACCCCGTGCAGCTCGACGTCACGGGTGGTGGTCCGGGCGAGGCCCTGGACGGGGGAGGTCAGGCGGAGCAGCTCCTCGAGCGCCACCTCGACCGGCACCTCGCCGGAGGTCAGCCGCGCCCGCTGGGCCGGGTCGGCGGCCAGCAGCTGCACCGCGCCGCCGAGCAGCCCGGTGGTGGTGTCGTTGCCGCCGGTGACCATGGTGAAGACGTAGCCGAGCACCGCGACCAGGCCGTCCTGGTCGTCGGCCCGGCCGGCGGCGACGAGGTGGGCGACCGTGTCGGGGCCGGGGTCGTCGAGCGGCTCGCGGCGCCGCCGCTCCACCAGCGCCGCGAAGTACGCCAGCATCATGCTCGGCAGCGGCTTGAACAACGTCTCCACCACGTCCCCGCCGTCGGCCAGCGCGGGCAGCCGCTCCCGCACGAACGCGCGGACGTCCGGCTCGAGGTCGGCGACCTGGCGCGGGGTGAACCCGCGCGCGACCAGCTTGCGGAACGCCGTGTGCGCCGGCGGGTCCTGCATCACCAGCGGCGGCTCGGCCAGGCCGATGGCTTCGATCTCGCCGTACGCCGTCGTCAGGCCCTGCGCGGAGGAGAACGTCTGCGTGTCCACGGCGGCGGCCAGGATGTCGGCGTGTCGGGACAGCACGTAGTAGTCGCGCTCCGGGTGCTCGGGCGGGACCACGTGGTGCACCGGGTCGTGGGTGCGCAGCGCGGCGTACTCGCCCCAGGGGTCGGCCCAGCTGTCGGCTCCTCGTGGCGTGAACGTCACCGTCCCGATGCTCATGCGGTTCACGCTGACGCACCGCGCGTGCCCTGTCCAGGGTCTCGTCCAGGGTCCCGTCCGGGGACACGGCGACCGACGAGGACTCCGGTGCGGGATCCGATGAGTTCGGATGTCGGTGGCGGTCAGTAGCGTCGCGACGGCATCCTCGGGCGATGCCCCGCCACCTCGATCCACCTCTCCGACGACGACCACCCCACGACGACTGAGGACGCGATGACCGACATGATCACGGCCACCGGCCTGGTGAAGCGCTACAAGGAGGTGGAGGCCCTCGCCGGCCTCGACCTCACCGTGCCCGAGGGCACGGTCCTGGCCCTGCTGGGCCCCAACGGCGCCGGCAAGACCACGGCCGTGCGCGTGCTGACGACGCTGCTCAAGCCCGACGCGGGCTCCGCGGTCGTCGCCGGCGTCGACATCCTCGCCGACCCCGACGGGGTGCGCTCGCGCATCGGCCTCTCGGGCCAGTACGCCGCGGTCGACGAGCACCTCACCGGGTTCGAGAACCTCGAGATGGTCGGTCGGCTCTACGGCATGGGCCGCACCCAGGCGCGAGCCCGCGCGCACGAGCTGCTGGAGCGCTTCGCCCTCGCCGACGCCGGCGACCGGCCCTCGAAGACCTACTCCGGCGGCATGCGCCGGCGCCTCGACCTGGCCGGTGCGCTGGTCGCGGCGCCGCCGGTGCTGGTGCTCGACGAGCCGACGACCGGTCTCGACCCGCGCAGCCGGGTGCAGATGTGGGACGTCATCCGCGAGCTGGTCGCCTCGGGTGCGACGCTGCTGCTCACCACCCAGTACCTCGAGGAGGCCGACCGCCTCGCCGACGACATCCTGGTCATCGACCGCGGTCGTGCCATCGCCCGCGGCACCGCCGACGAGCTGAAGTCGCAGACCGGTGGCGAAAGGGTCGAGGTCGTCCTGGCCGACCCCGCCGACCGCGACCGGGTCCGGTCCCTGCTGGGCGAGGTCGCCAGCGGCGAGGTCGGCGTCGGGGAGAACGGCCGCGAGCTCACCGCCGCCGTCGACGGTGGCGTCGGGGCGCTGCGCCGGGTGCTCGAGGGCCTCGAGCGCGAGTCCGTCGCCGTGCTCGACATCGGTCTGCGCCGCCCGACCCTCGACGACGTCTTCCTCAGCCTGACCGGTCACGCGACCGAGTCCGACCAGCCCACGACCGACCCCTCCGAGACCGCCGAGGTGACCCGATGAGCACGCCCGCCCCGACCTTCGAGCAGTCCCGCCCCACCGGAGTGGTCCGCGCGCTGACCGACGGCTGGGTCGTCGCCAAGCGCAACCTGATCAAGATCAAGCGGGTGCCCGAGGTGCTCGTCTTCGTGCTGATCAGCCCGATCATGTTCGTGCTGCTCTTCGCCTTCGTCTTCGGCGGCGCGATCGACACCGGCGGCGTGGGCTACCGCGAGTTCCTCATCGCCGGCATCTTCGCCCAGACCGTCGTCTTCGGGGCGACGTTCACCGGCGCCGGGCTGGCCGAGGACATGCAGAAGGGCATCATCGACCGGTTCCGGTCCCTGCCGATGTCGCAGGCCGCGGTGCTGGTCGGCCGCACCACCTCCGACGTCGTCTACAACGTGCTGAGCCTGGCGATCATGGCGCTGACCGGCCTGCTCGTGGGCTGGCGCATCCGCGAGGGCTTCCTCGACGCGGTGCTCGGCTTCGCGCTGCTGCTGCTGTTCGCCTACGCCGTGAGCTGGGTGATGGCCTGGGTCGGGCTGATGGTCCCGAGCGTCGAGGTCATCAACAACGCCTCGTTCATCGTCATCATGCCGCTGACCTTCGTCTCCAACGCCTTCGTGCCGCTGGAGTCCTTCGACGGCTTCCTACGCACGTTGGTCGAGTGGAACCCGGTCTCGGCGCTCACCCAGGCCAGCCGCGAGCTGTTCGGCAACGTCGACCCGCGCGGCGCCGTGCCCGACGCCTGGTCGATGCAGCACCCGGTGCTCTACACCCTGCTGTGGGTCGCGATCATCCTGGTCGTCTTCGTGCCGCTCTCGGTGCGTCGCTACCGGCTCTCGGCCGGCACCAAGTAGTCCCGCCCGGCAGCCCCGCCCCGGCAGCCCCGCCCCGGCAGTCCCGCCCCGCGGGGGGTCAGGTGGCCCAGAGGTCGGGGTGCTCCTCGACCCACCGGCGGGCGTCGCGGCGCCCGAGGTCCGCGGCGGCCCCGAAGAAGTCACGGTCGAAGAGCAAGTAGGACAGCAGCTCGCCCTGCAGCGGGCTGTCCCCGCCCAGGAGCCGGTGCACGACCTGCAGGTCCGGGTCGGCCGCCGTCCCCAGCAGGGTGCGGTGGTTGCGGTCGAAGACCTCCATCGCCGCGGCCGCGAGCTCGTCCCCCCGATCGGGGGCGACCGCGACGTGCGGCACCACCCGCAGGTCCCGCTCGCCCTCCTCGCGCCGCATCCGCTGCACGGCCTCGGCGGTGCCGGGGTCCTGCAGCAGGCGGTTGGTCTGGCGCAGCCGCCGCAGGTCGTGACGCATCGGGTCGTCCATCACGGCGCCGAGCAGCGTCGCCACGCCGTCGCCGAGGTCGACCGGCTCCCGGTCCGCGGAGCGGTCGACGGCCGGCGCGCGCAGGCTGCCGGTGCCGACGGCCACGACGTGGGTGGCGCCGAGCTCCAGCGCGGGGACCAGAGGGTGCCGGCGACGCGTGGCGCCGTCGACGTACCACCCGGCGGCCTCCTCGGGGGCGTGCACCTGCACCGAGGGGAAGAGCGCGGGGATGGCCGCCGAGGCCATCAGGTGCTCGACCTCGAGGTGGGTGTCGACGTAGCGACGGTGCTGACCGGGCGCCGGCCGCGGCAGGTCGGCCCCGCGGCCCTCGGTGAACATCGTGACCTGCCCGGTGCGCACCGTCGTGGCGGTCACGGCCACCGCGTCGAGCGTGTCGTCGGACAGGTGCCGGTGCACGGCCTCCCAGTCCAGCGCCTCGGCCAGGGTCGCGCGCAGCGGACCGGTGCCGAAGAGCCCGCGCAGGCGGAACCTGCTCAGCCCGAGCGTCTCCGAGGCGTACCTCGCCACCACCTCGGGCACCTGCCGCCAGAGCGGCGTGATCACCGCCGGCTTGGTGACGTGGTCGAGCAGGTCGCGCAGCGCCGCGGCCTGGGCCGGGGCGGGACGGTCCGCGACCCCGGCCAGTCCGCCGCAGATCAGCGCACCCGCGCTCGTGCCGACCAGGACCGTGGGGCGGTGGCCGCGCTCGGCCAGCGCCGGCAGCAGCACCTCCAGCGCCCCGACCTGGTAGGCCGAGCGCGCCCCGCCCGCGTCGAGGACCAGCGCGACGGACTCCTGCTCGGCGGGCGTCTCACGCTCGTCGGAGGGGGTCATGCGCACGACCCTGCCCACGCATCGGCGCGGGCTGCTCACCCGGCCGTGCGGTCGGGTGAGCCAGGGCTCCTCCGCCGGGGGACCCCCCAGGCGGCGGATCTCAGGCGTCGTGGATCGGCTCGGCGGGCAGCTTCTTCGGCTTGCGCATCCGCTTGCGACGGCTCGGGATCATCGAGCGCATCTCCTCGAGCTTGCCGAAGCAGAGCAACCGGTCGCCGGCCTCCAGCACGTGGCCGGCATTGGGGTTGGGGATGACCTGGGTGCCGCGGTGCAGGGTCAGGGCGGTGATGTCGCGCTCGCGGAGGCCGGAGTCGCCCAGGGTCTTGCCCACCATGTCCGAGGCCTCGAAGACCAGGATCTCCGCGACGCCGTAGCCGGTGGAGACGGTGAGCCGCTGGCGCACGTCGATCTCGGGGAAGGCCACCTGGTTGTCGATGTAGTCGATGATCGCGCCGGCGACGTCGAGGTCGGTGGCGCGCTCGATGCCCTCCAGGCCCGGCGAGGAGTTGACCTCCATGACCAGCGGCCCGTCGTTGCCCTCGAGCATGTCGACGCCGGCGACCCGCAGGCCCATGATCTGGGCCGAGCGCACGGCCGCGCGCTCGAAGGCCGGGTCGAGGTCGACCGGCTCCACGGACCCGCCGCGGTGCACGTTGGAGCGGAACTCGTCGCCCTGCGCGACCCGGCGCATCGCCGCCACGACCCGGTCTCCGACGACCAGGGCGCGGATGTCGCGGCCCTTGGACTCCTTGACGAAGCGCTGGATCAGCACGTTCTGCCGGGTCGACTGCAGCGTCTCGATGATCGCCTCGGCGACCTTGATGTCGGGGGCCAGGATGACGCCGATGCCCTGGGTGCCCTCGAGCAGCTTGATGACCACCGGCGCCCCGCCGACCCGCTCGATCGCGGGGATCACGTCGCCGCGGCCCTGCACGAAGGTCGTGGCCGGCATCCCGATCTGGTGGCGGGACAGGATCTGGGTCGCGCGGAGCTTGTCGCGGCTGTTGGCGATGCCCCACGAGGTGTTGGGCGTGTAGACGTCCATCTGCTCGAACTGCCGCACCACCGCGGTGCCGAAGTAGGTGATGGAGTTGCCGATCCTCGGCAGGATCGCGTCGTAGTGCGAGAGCTGCTTGCCGCGGAACTGCAGGTCCGGCTCGTCACCCGACAGGTCGATGCCGAAGCGCAGGGTGTTGAGCACCTTGACCGTGTGCCCACGGTCCAGCGCGGCGGTGCGCAGGCGCTGCGTACTGTACGAGCGGGGTGCGCGGGACAGGATCGCTAGTTTCATGACCACCCGAGTGTGAGTGCCGGACGTGTGGACCACCATGTGCCCGACGGGTGCCGAGCGACGGAGAGGACGAGCCAGCGTGCCAGCAGAGCCGACGGGCGACCACCCCCCTATTCCTTCCTACACCCTCGCGGGTTGGCGTGAGTGGGTGAGCCTCCCCGGCCTCGGGGTGCCGTGGGTCAAGGCCAAGCTCGACACCGGCGCACGCACCAGCGCGATCCACGCCTTCGACCTCGTCGAGGAGCAGGTGGACGGTGAGCGCTGGGTCGCGTTCTCCATCCACCCCTGGCAGGGCACCGACGAGGACGCCGTCCAGGCCCGCTGCCCCGTGATCGACGTGCGCGAGGTCCGCTCCTCCTCCGGTCACGCCGAGGAGCGCTACGTCGTCCCGATGGAGATCACCCTGCTCGAGCGGACGGTGACCGCGGAGATGACTCTCTCGCGGCGCGACGAGATGGGGTTCCGGATGCTGGTGGGGCGCGAGGCGCTGCGGCAGGGGTACGCCGTGGACCCGGGACGGTCCTACCTCGGTCCCCGCCCGCCCGTCGCCGTACGCCGTCGCAACCGGGGACGGTGAGCGTGCCCCGCGACTCCTTCGAGATCGGTCCGGTCCGGGTCCGCGCCGGCCGCAAGCAGGCCTTGGCGCTGCCGATCACGCGCCTGGTGACCGGGGCCGACGTCGACCTGCCGATCCGCGTCGTCCACGGGCGCCACGACGGGCCGATCGTCTGGATCGACGCCGCCATCCACGGCGACGAGGCCGTGGGGGTCGAGGTCGTGCGCCAGGTGCTGGCCGACCTCGACGCCAAGTCCCTGCGCGGCACGCTGATCGCGGTGCCGATCGTCAACGTGCTCGGCTTCATGAACGGCGACCGCTACCTGCCCGACCGGCGCGACCTCAACCGGTCCTTCCCCGGCTCGCGCCGCGGCTCGCTGGCGGCCCGGATCGCGCACCTGATGATGACCGAGGTGGTCGCCAAGTGCGAGGTCGGCATCGACCTGCACACCGGGTCGGACCGCCGCACGAACCTGCCGCAGATCCGCGCCGACCTCGAGGACGAGCGCACCCGCGAGCTGTCGCTGGCCTTCGGCGCACCGGTGATGATGCACGCCCGGCTGCGCGACGGGTCGCTGCGCGCCGCGGCCCGTGAGGCCGGCGCCAAGGTGCTGCTCTACGAGGCGGGCGAGGCGTGGCGGATGGACGGCTGGGCCGTCGACGCGGGCGTGCGCGGCGTACGCCGCGTGCTCGCCCACCTCGGGATGGTCGAGCCCCCCGAGGAGGACCCGCCCGCCCCGACGCTGGAGTCGTGGCGCTCGGGCTGGGTCCGCGCCCGGGGCACCGGGATGCTCCACCTCGAGGCCGAGCTCGGACAGCGGGTCACCAAGGGCGAGCGTCTGGGCGGGCTCTTCGACTCCTTCGGCAAGCGGGTGCGGCTGGTCCACGCCGACCGCGAGGGAATCGTCATCGGCCGTACCGAGGCCCCCCTGGTGTCCTCCGGCGATGCGGTGGTCCACCTCGCCGAGGTGCTCGAGTCACCCGCCCAGGCCGTGGAGCACGAGCCGCACCCGGACTCGGTCGAGGAGACCGACGAGTCCTGAGGGCGTCCCCTCACCGGGTCTCCTGGCTCGTCGCTGACGCTCCTCGCACCTCGACCAGCGGCACGTGCTGGTCGAGGTGCGAGCGGAGCGAGCCTCGAGACCTCTCAGCGCCAGCCGAGCGCCGGCGCCAGGTGGGTCATCACCGACTCCAGCACGTGGGCGTTGTAGTCCACGCCGAGCTGGTTGGGCACCGTGAGCAGCAGCGTGTCGGCGGCGCGGACGGCCTCGTCGGCGGCGAGCTCCTCGACCAGGCGGTCCGGCTCACCGGCGTACGTCTTGCCGAAGCGCGCGATGCCGCCGTCGATGTGCCCGACCTGGTCGCGGCTCTCGGACTGGGTGCCGAAGTAGGCGCGGTCGCGGTCGTCGACGAGCGGGAAGATGCTGCGGCTCACGCTCACCCGCGGGGTGCGCTCGTGGCCGGCGGCCTCCCAGGCCTTGCGGAACATCTCGATCTGCTCGGCCTGCAGCTCGTGGAACGGTACGCCGGTGTCCTCGGTCAGCAGCGTGGAGCTCATCAGGTTCATGCCCTGCTCGGCGGCCCACTCCGCGGTCGACCGCGAGCCGGCGCCCCACCAGATCCGGTCCCGCAGACCCTCGGAGTGCGGCTCGATGCGCAGCAGGCCCGGCGGGTTCGGGAACATCGGGCGTGGGCTCGGCTCGGCGAACCCCTTGCCCGTGAGCACGTCGAGCAGCACCGAGGTGTGCTGCCGCGCCATCGCGGCGTGGTCGCCGTCGACCGGCTCGTAGCCGAAGTAGCGGTAGCCGTCGACGACCTGCTCCGGTGAGCCGCGGCTGATGCCGAGCTGGAGCCGTCCGCCGCTGATGAGGTCGGCGGCGCCGGCGTCCTCGGCCATGTAGAGCGGGTTCTCGTAGCGCATGTCGATGACGCCGGTGCCGATCTCGATCCGGCTGGTGCGCGCGCCGACGGCGGCCAGGAGCGGGAACGGCGAGGCCAGTTGCCGAGCGAAGTGGTGCACCCGGAAGTAGGCGCCGTCCACGCCGAGCTCCTCCGCCGCGACCGCGAGGTCGATCGACTGGAGCAGCACGTCGGAGGCCGAGCGGGCCGCCGAGTGCGGGGAGGGGGTCCAGTGCCCGAAGGACAGGAAGCCGATCTTCTTGGTCATGCCTTCGTAACACTGGTTGAAGACTTGATCTTCCCGACGGTCGCGGGCGTGGGACGTCATGCGGACGGGACGTCCGCTGCTGCTGTATGACGTCCCGCGGCTGCCCCGGCCCGCAGGTGTAACCAGTTCCAGTTCTGCGCGTTGATCTCGGTGTGACCACGGACATACCCGCTGTCGACCTGCCCTGGCCCGGCCTCCCGGACCGGCCGGACGGCTCCGCTCAGCCGACCCGGCGCGGCGTCCTGGCCGGCGCCGCGGGCACGGTCGCGCTGCTCGCCGTACCCGGTCTCCCGGCGGTGGCCGTCCCGGTCGGCCGCGACCGGGCGCGCTTCCTCGACGAGGACCAGCTGGCCACGCTGGCGGCGGTCGTCGACCGGGTGGTGCCGGCGGACGACGGCGCCCCCGGGGCGCTGGCGGCCCGGGCGCACGAGAGCATCGACGCCCTGCTGGGCGCCTTCCGCACCGACCCACCGCGGATCTACGCCGGTGGGCCGTTCTCCGACCGCGGCGGCGCGCGGCGCAACGACTTCGAGCGGTTCCTGCCGCTGGACGCCTACGAGCGCAAGGCGTGGAAGCGCCGGGTGCGGCGGCTGCAGAAGGTCTACACCCGGGGCCTCGACGCGCTCGCCGCGAGCGTCCCCGGCTTCGCCGACCTGCCCGGGCCGCTGCGCGACCTGGCGCTGCAGACCACGCAGGACCCCGACGTCACCGCGATGATGGGTGTCGCGGTGACCCACGCCTTCGAGGGCACGTGGGGTGCGCCGGAGTACGGCGGCAACCGCGACGGCCTGGGCTGGGAGGGCATCGGCTTCGACGGCGACCGACAGCCGCGCGGCTACACCGACGAGGAGGTCACCGACCCCGAGATCGAGATGCTGCCGCTGCTCGACGTGACCAGCGCGCTCGCGGCGTACGGCCCGGCGATGGCACTGGCGACCTCCGAGGCCGCGATGGGACTGCTCGCCGAGGCCGAGGGCGACCTCCGGGTGCTCACCGAGCGGCTCAGCGCCCTGCTGGCGGACGTGGAGGACCTGCTGTGAGCCGGGAGGCGGTGGTCGTCGGCTCCGGCGCGGCCGGGTCCGCGGCCGCGTGGGAGCTGGCTCGCCAGGGGTGGGACGTGACGGTCCTGGAGCGCGGACGCAACCTCCGCCCGGGGCTGGGCAAGCGGTCGAGCGGTCGGCTCGGCACGGAGTACGGCTCGGACGAGGTGAAGGGCTACCGCGGCTTCGGGTTCCCCGACGGCGACCTCGAGCCCTACACGACGCGCACCCAGGCCGAGGCCTCCTCCGGGGTCGCGCGCTCGGCGCAGGGCGCGCTCGGTCAGCTCGGCGCGGCCGTGGGCGGCACGAGCCTGCACTACAACGCCAAGACGCCGCGCTTCTGGAAGCAGGACTTCTCGCTGCTCTCCGACAGGGGGCCGATCGACGGCGCCCAGGTGGCGGACTGGCCGATCGGCTACGACGACCTCGCGCCGTACTACGACCTCGTCGAGCGCCAGGTCGGCGTCCAGGGCGACCGCGCAGCGATGCCGGCGCGCACCCTCGAGCAGTCCCCGCGTCGGCGCGACTTCCCGATGCCGCCCAACCCGACGGGGTACGCCGCCGGCCTGCTCGCCCAGGGGGCGCGCCTGGTCGGGATGGAGCCCTACCCCTACCCGGCGGCGGTGAACTCCGAGCACCGCAAGGGCCGTCCGGCGTGCAACTCCTGCGGGATGTGCTCGGGCTTCGGCTGCCCGATCAACGCCCGGGGCGACGCGCTGGTGTCGTTCCTCAACCCCGCGATGCGGACCGGTCGGGTGCGGGTGGTCGAGCGGGCGTTCGTGGACCGGGTGGAGACCACGCGCAACGGCCGTCGGGCGCGGGCGGTGCGCTACCGCGACGTCCGGGGGAAGGTGCACCGCATCCCCGCCTCGACCGTGGTGCTGGCCGGCAGCCCGATCAACACCGCGCGGCTGCTGCTGATGTCGGCGAACCGTGCCCACCCGACCGGGCTGGGCAACCGTTCGGACCAGGTCGGCCGGAACATGATGTTCCACAACTTCACGATCGCCGCCGCCTTCTTCCCCTTCACGGTGCACCCGCTGCGGGCGCAGTCGACGACGCTGCAGATCGACGACCTCGTGGGCCCGTTCACCGGGCCGGAGGTGAGCGCGCTCGGGGTGCCGTACCTGACCGGCGGCATCATCCAGCTCGGCTCGGGCGGTCCGCCGATCAACGGTGCGCAGCTGATGGCGGGCTTCGCCGGCTACGGGGCGGCCCACAAGGCCGCCATGCGGGTCGGGCCGCACGCCGGGGTGGCCGGCTCGCAGCTGGTCCACCAGGACCTCCCGCAGGCCGAGAACCGGGTCGACCTCGACCCCGACGTCACCGACTTCCTCGGCAACCCGGCGGCGCGGATCACCTACTCCCCGCACCGGCACGAGCAGGCGGCCGCGACCTACCTCGGCGCGCAGATGCTCGCCGCCCACCAGGCGACCCCGGAGTCGATCGGCGCGATCGTGCTGCCGTTCCCGTTGATCAACTCCGGCATCACCTACACCGCGCACCTGGCCGGCACCGCGCGGATGGGCGAGGACCCGCGCACCTCGGTGTGCGCCTCCTCGGGGCGACTGCACGACGTCGACAACGTCTTCGTCGCCGACGCCTCGACGTTCCCGACCTTCCCCGGCTTCAACCCGACGCTGACGATCATGGCCAACTCGATCCGCATCGCCCGCGGCATCGCCGACGGCTCGGCCGTCTGAGCCGCTCCAGGAGACCCCCATGTGCACCGACTCCACCTGCTCCGGCTCCTCCGGCACCGTCCCCGCCCCGAGCCGGCGCGCCCTGCTGGGTGCCGCCCTGGCGGCGCCGGTCGCGCCCCTGGTGCTCTCGGCGCCCCCGACCTGGGCGGGGATCGAGCGGCCGCGGCTGCTGGTCTTCAGCAGGACGACCGGCTTCCGGCACATGTCGATCGAGACGGCGGTGGCCACGATCGCCGACCTCGGCACCGCCCACGGCTTCGACGTGAACGCGACCGAGGACCCGACCGCCTTCACCCACCGCGGCCTCGACGGCTACGACGCGATCGCCTTCGTCAACACCACCGGCGACGTGCTCGAGGGCGCCCAGCGCACCGCCCTGAAGAGGTTCGTACGCCGCGGCGGCGGCTGGGCCGGGGTCCACTCGGCGGCGGACACGGAGTACTCCAACCCCTTCTACACCCGGCTGCTGGCCGGCGGCCGGTTCCTGGCGCACCCGCTGGAGCAGCCGGGCCTGATGGTGACCGAGAGCGCCACGCACCGCTCGACCCGGCACCTGCCCGAGCAGTGGCTGATCCCGATCGAGGAGTTCTACTCCTTCACCTCCAGCGTCCGCGGCCGGTCACGGGTGCTGCTGTCGATCGACGAGTCGAGCTACCTGCAGGACCCCAACACCTCGAACCTGCCGACCGGCCCGGCGAACCCGTTCCCCACCTACCCCGGCGTCAGCGGGGTCATGGGCGACCACCCGATGGCCTGGACGCACCGCGTGGGGCGCGGGCGGTCCTGGTACACCGCGCTGGGCCACGAGATCACGATGTACTACGACGACCGGTTCACCCAGCACCTGCTCGGCGGGCTGGTGACCGTGCTCAAGCACGGGCGCAAGCACCGGCGCTGAGGGCGACGGCCGCCCTCCGGTGGTCGAGCAGCGACGAGCGCCAGCGAGGAGCGGGCGTCGAGACCACGTCCCCCAGCACCGCTGCTCACCCGTGGGGCACGTCGAGGAAGAACAGCCCCGTCTGCAGCGCCTCCTCGTGGGTGGTCATGTCCACCGAGACGCTGTGCCCGGGCCAGCGGAAGGTGATCGACACCCCGGTCACCCGGATCTCCTCGACCTGCGCCCATGGCACGAACGCCACCGACCAGGCCGCGGAGGCCTCGACGTCGCCCTGGTCGGCGAAGC
The DNA here is from genome assembly GCF_001627265.1 of Nocardioides sp. REDSEA-S30_B4. Taxonomy (NCBI): domain Bacteria; kingdom Bacillati; phylum Actinomycetota; class Actinomycetes; order Propionibacteriales; family Nocardioidaceae; genus Nocardioides; species Nocardioides sp. REDSEA-S30_B4. The sequence goes on from NZ_LUPI01000104.1 coordinate 102,932, forward strand.
TGACGTGGACCAGTGCCTCCGGACGTGCCGCCACCAGCACCCGGGGGTGGTCCCCGGCCATCCGCAGCACGTGCGGGTGCGCCCGGCCACCGGCCGGGCGGACGATGCGCCGCAGCGAGTCGGGTACGGCGGGGTCGGAGATGTCGGCCAGGCGACCCGCGCCCAGCGGCGTACCGGGCTCGTCGCGGCGTCCGAAGCGGCTCACACCTCGCAGTGTGCCCCGTGGTCGAGCGGCCCGGAGCCGGACGGACCGAAACGTGCTGCAGGCCGCCGCCTCCGACTCATCGGACCGCTCGACACACCGGTTCGGTCCGTCCGGCTACGACAGCGGCGGTGTCGAGATGTAACGGAGATGGCCGAGCTCCCCGCGGGGAACTCTGACCAAACGGTCGCGCTTGGCGGGGCCTGTCAATGTCGGTTCACGCGGATCGCGGCTACGGTCGACCGGTCCCCTACCAGTCGTCGCCCCGTGCGACCAGACAGCGGAGGACCTTACCCGCGGCTCCGCTGTCGATGGCCTCTGCGCATCGAGGCAGAGCCTCGCCGATCTGTTCCTCCAGCGGGTCTTCGGTCAACGTCATTGTCGCCGCGACAGCGGCGGCGTTGAGGAGAACCACGTCACGGATCGGACCCATTTGACCCGCAAGGAGCGCGTGAAATGCCGCCGCGTTCTCGGCCGCGGTCCCGCCTCGAATGTCACCTGACTCTGCACGAGGGAGGCTGAGCACGGCTGGATCCAGCTCGACTGTCGAGACCCGGCCTTCTCGTACGACCCACACGTCGGAGCTCTCTGTCGTGGTGAGCTTGTCGAGGCCGTCCCGGCCACGTACGACCAGGCCGGTGTGCCCGCGGTCCGCCAGCACCTCTGCAATGAGTGGTGCTACCCGGCGGTCGGCTGCTCCGATCACTCTGTGGTGCGGGTTAGCCGGATTGATCAGTGGACCGAGGGTGTTGAAGACGGTCGGGATCCCAAGGCCGCGACGAGCGTCGATGGCGTGCCGCAGTCCGGCGTTGAAGTGCGGCGCGTAGAGGAACGTGACGCCGGCTTTCGCGGCTGTCGCGGCGGCGGCGCTGGCCTTGTTGTCCAGCGGGATGCCGAGATGCTCGGCCAGGTCCGCGGCGCCAGAGGTCAGCGATGAGGCCGACCGGCCACCGTGCTTTACCACGGTGATGCCCGCCGCGGCGGCGACGATCGCGGCCATCGTTGAGACGTTGATCGCGCCGGTGCCGTCGCCCCCGGTGCCTGCGATATCGACTGTCGGTCCGGGGATAATCACTGGCGTCGCCGACTCATGGAGAGCATCGACGAACCCGCTGATCTCCGCGGAGGTCTCACCCTTGGCGCGGAGGGCGACCAGGAACCCGGCGATCTGCGTTGTGGTGGCCTCGCCCCGCACGATCTGCCGCATAGCCCAGTGCGCCGTCGCACGATTGAGGTGACCGCCTCGGAGGAGTTCGTCCAGGAGATCAGGCCACGTTTTCGAGCTGGGGGGTTCGGGGAGATCGCGGTGCGGTGCGGTGAACGACATTGACTGCCCTCAGGGTGTGGGCCTCGTCGACACAACTCGCATAACGCAACAGCCGCCTCGTCGAGGCGGCCGGATAGAAGAATCGATCAGATGGACGCCGCCTGGCTAGGCGCGCCACCAGTTGATCGATCGACAAAGCACAGCGACAGGTTACACACGCTCACGCGCTCTCCGCATGCCCCAGGGCTCCGCCTCGTCGCGCCGCCTCGTCGCGCCGCCTCGTCGCTGCGCAGGGCGACGCAGTGGGCGGCTACGCCATGGCCGAGCTGTCGAGGATCGTTACCGCCGCTGCTGCGACCGACTGCACGACGAGATCTGGCTGAAAGGATGTCGCGTCGGATCCGTCGCTGTCGATCCAGGCGGTCTGTAACCCGACCCCTGCGCCTCCCGCGACATCGAATTCGAGACTGTCGCCGATCATCCATCCATCGAGTGGACAGCCGAGCCGCTCAGCAAGGGCATGGAAGATCACGGGGGATGGCTTGCGGGCGCCGACCACGTCCGAGATCACCCAGCCGTCGACCAAAGTGTCGAGGCCGGTGCGACGAATCTTGCCCTCTTGATTGTCGGCCATGCCGTTCGTGACGATGCCGAGCGTCCAACCCGCAGCGCGAAACTCGGCGAGCGCGCGACGGTCGTCGTCATTGACCGTGACCAGGGACGGCATCTCGGTGCGGTAACGACGCCACACCTCGTCTGCGCTCGTCGGGAGCCTGAGACGGTCGACCAGTCGAGCGAAGACCTCGTCCTTGGGGCGACGCTCGGTGAGGGCAGTTGTGACCACATCGACCTCGTGGGTGGGAAGGCCCCACCCACGGACGAAGCCATGAGCCCACGCGCGCGCTGCCGACGCCTGGTCGACGAGCGTCCCATCCAGGTCGAGCGCGATCAGCGGCACGAACCGGATCCTAATCGGGGCCGCTGCAAGAGCCGCGACACCGTACGCCCCCGAATGTCTATTCGCTGAGTAGATCTTGACCTTGACAGCGAGTTGTCAAGATTCGCTGCATCTCGACATTTCTGTCGAGATGCAGGGAGATTGGCGAGCTCCATGCGGGCTACTTTGACGAAACCCGCCCTCGAGGAGGCGCCCGTCAAAGTGCGCGGATCGCGGCATGTGCGGACGTCTTTCCGATGACTCTCAGGCGCTGTCCTTGTCGCTGGCGAGCCGGGCCAGAGCCCGTGACGCAGCGGCTCGCACTCGGGCGTTCGGGTCGTCTTGGAGGTCGGCTGCTGTCGTCACGGCGTCTTCGAGCCGGTGACGGGCCACGACTCGAAGCGCCATCTCCCGCACCCGCCAAGCCTCGTCCTGAAGTGCCGTGTCCACTGCTGAGCGTGCCCTGGCATCCCAGGCCCACAGCAGACCTCGCAACGCCCAGACACGCAGCCAGTAGGGAGGGCCTGGCGGCTCGCCGGTGACGACCCAGCGCGCCGGCGGACCACCCAGGGCCAGGATCAGATCCGGGTCCGCGTCGCCTTTCGTGAGGAGCTCGACGCATCCCGCCACAACCTCATCCTTGCCACGGCGAGCACACTCCTGCTCGACGCTCTCGCGGCGTCTTGCCCCACGATGATCCGGCCATGAGTTCAGCGTAGAGATCTGTCCCCCTCGCCGGCAGATTCGCGCACGCGTCGCGGCAGAAGTGCGCGCTTCAGTTTGGGGTAACCGAACTTAGGGGTGGCAGGCTCATGTCGCTCTTGACTACATGACGGTCCAGCACGAGCAGGATGGCAATGCGCATCGCGCCCTCCCTGTGCGTCAGGCTGAGGTGAGACACCACTTCTGAGTTCCTTCCCTGCACGGGGCGAGAAGCGAGACACCTGATGACCATGACGTTGGCTGATGC